>CBDUBY010000008.1:0-38389 GCA_965365505.1 uncultured Pyrinomonadaceae bacterium
TGATTTTCATCGCGCCGGAGCGTTCATACGGCATATGGCAATCGGCGCAGGCGACACCGGCGCGAGCGTGTATGCCTTGATTATACATTTCAAATTCCGGGTGCTGCGCCTTCAAAACTTCCGCGCCGGTGCGGGCGTGAACCCAATCTTTGTGCTTTACTTCGTCGTAATAAGCCGTGATGTTTTCGATTTTAATGCCTTTATCCCAAGGATAAGTCAGTTGTTTGTCCGCGCCTTTGAAATAATATTCGACGTGGCACTGACCGCAAACGTAGGTTCGCATTTCCTGCCGCGTCGCGTCGCGATTAACATCAAAATTCTGAACGCCCTGCGAGGCTTTCAGTGCTTTGATGCCTTGCATAAATGCGGGGCGCGTGACGCGAAGCTGCATCGTTTGCGAGTCGTGACAGTCAATGCACGAAACCGGATGAGTGATTTCCTTGCGCGCTTCCATATACGGCATTTTGTTCAATTCTTGAAAGCCTTTAAAGATATCGCCGCCGCCTAATTTTTTATACGCGGTGTAAGCCGAAGCGTGACAATTAATACAACTTCCAGGCTGTTTAGCGACGTTTTGACGCTCGGTGAAAGTCTGGTCTTCGAGCATGTGGGCGTGACCGCGCTCTTCGCGGAAATCAACGGCAAAAGCGTAACCGTCCCACATCGTTTTCAGGCGCGGGTCTTCTTCGAGCCTTGATTGCGCGACGATCGAGCGCGGGTCTGTGTCCGAAGGCGTTCGCGGTATGGCTTCGCTTCCGCCGTAGCGCGTCCGAACCTGGTCAACCGTGCGTTTGTAGCCGTCGTATTGCAGCGGGAAATTCTTGCCCCAAATTTCCGGGTCGGTCGTGTCGTCGGTCAATTCGACGACGCGGAAAAAAGGATTACGCGCTTCGTTTTTGCGCTCCATAATATTGGTCAGCAATGCCAGACCTAAAATCGCCGCGCCGAATGCGGCGAAAGCGACCAGCGCGACAATTTTGAAGCTGTAAAGCCGCGATTGCTGTTTCGGCGGCAAATCGTTCGCAACTGCCGGCGATTCATTCGCCATAGAATTTTGCTGCTCGACAATTTCTTTTTCCTGATTTTCCATATTCACCTCAAGTAACCACGCTGCTCAAGGCAGCCGGTTTTCATTTGTTAATGCGGATGACCGACATTGCGGTGACACCGAACGCACGACATCTCTTCGATTTCTTCTTTTTTGTGCGAAACCGTGATTGACTCGACCATATCCTGATGACAATGGCGGCAGGATTGTTCGGTGACGCGCTGATTATGACCTTTGATTTGAATCGGTTCGTGAAAACCGCCGAGCGTGAAATAATAAGAATGCCAAAAACCGTTCGAGGCTTTTGTATAGTATTTACCGATTAAATCAGGCGGCGTGTGGCAATCGTTGCAGGTGGCGACGGTGTGATGGCTCGATTTCTGCCAGCCGTCGTATTGCTCCTGCATTATGTGGCAATTGGCGCAAGTTCCCGGATTGTTGCTCATATACGAATAGCCTTTGGCGTAAACGAATGTATAAACGCCGACTCCGAGAGCTAATCCGGCGGCAACGCCGAGGACAATGAGTTTTACACTTTGCAGTCGCATGGCAAAATCACCGATTCGCAGAACTTACCGAATCTCAAACCAAACACAAAATTCACGGTGAAATTATAAACTCAAAATAAAAATACGCAACTGAACATTTATTTTCAAGCGAAGACTAATTTGTTTCTTGTGTTTTTATTAGCAACAGTATTGCCCGCGATATTTTGAATGACCAGGTGTATGTTCATATCGGAACGCGCTCTTTTGAATTTATCTGAAAGAGTTTTTAATAACCGAAAATTACTTCTTGTTCGAGCTTGACCGCCTGCGGGAACAGCACGTTATTTTCAAGATGAATGTGACGATGCAAATCTTTTTCGAGTTCTTGCAGCCCGAAATAAAGTGCCTGAAAACTCGGACACGCGCCTTCCGGCAAAGCGTAATCTCTGGTGATTTCGCGCATTTTTCGTAAAATGTCCTCTGCCGTGTCGTGTTCAATCATCATCATTCGAACAGGATTTTTAACCGTCCCGAACGGCGGTTGCGGACTGGAAAGGTTGTTCTTTTCGGACATTTCCAAATGCTTGATAAACGGGAACAAAACGTTTTCTTCTTTCTTCATATGCGCGGTCAAATCGCTGCAGAGCGTGGCGAAAGATTTTTGCAGCGCGTAAAGTTCAAAGTGATGCCCGCCGTGTTTGCGGCAAACTTTTTCTATCAAAGCCGTAAGCCGCGAAATTTCGCGGCGCGTTAAGGTATGGTGTTTCTCTACAATGTAATCAATCACCTCTGAAGCGGTTTTTGTTTCCGGCAATTGATAATCTTGAGCTTGATTGTTCAAAACCTGATTGATTTTTTCGCTGACGATTTCCGGCGCGACTCCGGCAAACTGGCAAGCGTCGTAAAAGTTGCGCCCGCCGCCGCAGCAAAAGTCAATTTTGTATTCTTCAAAAACGCGAGTCGTCACCGGCATTGCAACAGCGATTTCCCGAATGGTTTTAGTTGTAAAATTTAGCATATTAAAGATAGCCTCCGTTTTGTATGAAGAAGCAAAAGCCGCGCCAAATGTTTTGGCATTGCTTTTGATAGGATTAGTAAATTATGAAACTGCGAATGAAAAATAATTCGGTGCGCCTGCGTCTGACTCAAACCGAAACGGCGCGTTTCGCCGAAACCGGGCAGGTAAAAGAAAAGATTGAATTCGGGCTTGAACCGCATCAGCAATTCGTCTACACGCTTGAAATTGACCATGAAATTAAGGAAATTCAAGCGGCGTTTGAAACCAATCAAATTACGGTGTTGATACCGAAAGGGCAAGCCGAAGAGTGGACGCAGACGGCGCAAGTCGGAATGGAAGCCGAGCAAATGATAGGCGGCGGAAAAACTCTGCGATTGTTGATAGAAAAGGATTATGCCTGTCTCGAACCGCGAGCGCCAGACGAAGATCAGGACGCTTTCCCGCACCCACTGAAGGGCAAATCTTGTTGACCTGCTATCGTAAAAATTTAAAAAAGCAGGTGATTTTCCACAGTTCACTGCGAAAAATTTCGCATACAATTTTCCAAAAGGTCGGATTAAGAATGGTTTTTCACAATTAAGAGAGGGGTTTTGTCACTTGAATTTTTCACTTTATAATGCCGAAAAATAATGTCTTAATGAGAAAAAACTGCATAAGATAGCCTTACAGGAAAAACTTGTCTGGAATCTTGCAAAACACACTCCTTTTGAATAATTTAATAAAAAGGATTTTGCTGCAAAGGAGAAAAATGACGCTTTCTACTAGTAAAACCAACGCAAATTCGGTCAATTACTTTCACCCGACGCTCATCGGACTCATCGCTTCAGCTGCTCTGACCGCGCTCGTTATCATCGGTTCGCGCAATCTCGAACATTTCGATTCCGCTTTGTTCGGCTATACGATAGCGAGTATCGTCGCATTCGGCGCGATATTTTTCCGCTACGCTATCTGGCTCCAGCGTCCGGCGACACGCACATATTTCCGGCGCGGTTTGCAATTATTTTTCCAGCGCAAAAAGTTTGCTGCAAACACGGCGAGCGCGGCTACGACCGTAGCGACTAATCTGGTCGGGCAAAAATTCATTTTCAAACGCGGCACAATGCGCTGGCTGATGCACGCACTGATTATGTGGGGTTGCATTCTGGCGGCGGCGATTACGTTTCCGCTTGTTTTTGGCTGGGTGCATTTTGAACTCGAAGGCGATCTGGGTTATCGCGCTTATCTGTTCGGCTTCCCGCTTTCGCTCGTGCAGGGACGCGACATCTCCGCGTGGATAATGTTTCACGGGCTGGATTTTTCCGCGATTATGGTCATTGCCGGCTGCGCAATTGCGATTCAACGCCGCCTGAAAGATCGCGGCGCGATTGCTTACCAATCTTTTCTGCTCGATTTCGTGCCGCATATGATGCTGATTGCGATCTCGGCTTCGGGTTTGATGCTGACGGCTTCGAGCCTCTGGTTTGAAGGTTATATGTATTCATTCATCGCGCTTTCGCATCAGGCGACGGTGATTATGACGCTTTTTTATATTCCTTTCGGCAAACTGTTTCACATTGTCCAGCGTCCGGCTTCGATTGGAGTCGAACTTTACCAGCGTCGTTCGCAGGAAATGCAACAAGCCGTTTGCCCGCGCTGCGGGACGATGTTCGCCGGACAGATGTGGATTGACGATTTGAAAAAAGTTGTCGGCGATTTGGGCTTCGATTATCAAATGGAAAACGGAAAAGCATTGCAGGATTACTGCCCGCGCTGCAAACGGATTATGCGCGGACTGGCGTATGCGAGTTTGCCTGATACGAAGGAAAAGGTTTTTGTCGGAACGCGAGCCGTTGAGAAATAGATGATGTATCTCGCCCGCGCATTTTTAATTTGGCTGGCGATTATATTCGCCGAAAGCGTTCACGGCACAGTTCGACAAATTTTTCTCGCGCCGCTCATCGGCGATTTTCCGGCGCGGCGCATCGCATTTTTCGTCGGAATATTTTTGATTTTCCTGATTGCGTATTTTTTCATCCGCTGGATAAACGCGCAGACCGCGAAATCACTTTTTGCAGTCGGGCTGATGTGGGCAATTTTGACTTTGCTCTTCGAGTTCGGTCTGGGAATTTTCGTTTTGAATTATTCGCGCGAAAGATTATTTGAAGATTACGACGTTTCGCGCGACGGATTGATGGGATTCGGAATTTTATTTATGGCGTTCGCGCCCATTTTGGCGGCGAAACTGCGCGGGCTGAAACTGAACGAGGCGGAAAGTTTTTAATTTATGTCAAAAGTAGAAAATTTAGAAAATATCATCGAACGATTTGGTCCTCATCTGCACGACGCGCCCGACGGCGGCTGGGCGGCTGACCGCGTGATAGACAAAATCGTGCCGACGCATTGCCCGTATTGCGCGGTGCAGTGCGGAATGAATCTGCTGGTCGAGAAAAACAAAGTCGTCGGTTTCGAGCCGCGCTATGATTTTCCGGTCAACGAAGGGCGGCTGTGTCCGAAAGGCGTTACCGCATATCTGCAAACTCATCACCCCGATAGATTGCTTCACCCGTTGATTAAAAGAAATGGTATTTTTGAACGCGCAAGCTGGGACGAAGCATTAGATTTAATCGTTTCAAAATTCAAAGAAATTCAGGAAAAATACGGCAAAGATGCGATTGGAATTTATTCGGGTTCTTCGCTGACGACAGAAAAAACTTATCTGATGGGCAAGTTCGCCCGCGCCGGTTTGGGAACGCGCTACATTGATTACAACGGGCGGCTGTGTATGGTTTCGGCGGCGGCGGGAAACAACAAAGCATTTGGAATTGACCGCGCCGCGAATCCGTGGGATGACATACCGCTTGCGGAAGTTTTAATTATCGCGGGCGCGAACTGCGCCGAAACTTTTCCCGTTCTCAATAAATTTTTATGGCAGCAGCGCGACAACGGCGGCACTTGGATTGTCATTGATCCAAGAGAAACGGCAACTGCCAGACAAGGCGATTTGCATTTGCAACTCAAGCCGGGAACTGATGTTGCCGTCGCAAACGGAATGCTCAACGTCATCATCCGCGAAAACTTGATTGACGAAGAATTTATTAAAAACAGCACGAACGATTGGGAAGCGACAAAGGCGGTTATCGAAAAATATACGCCCGACGTTGCTTCTCAAATCTCCGGCGTCCCGGCTGAGAAAATCGAACGCGCCGGACTTTTATACGGACGCGCCAAGACCGGAATGATTATGCACGCCAGAGGAATCGAACATCACACGAACGGCGTGAACAACGTGCTTTCATACATCAACATCGTTCTCGCCACAGGCAAAATCGGCGAACCGGGCAAAGGCTACGGCACAATCACCGGGCAGGGAAACGGGCAGGGCGGACGCGAACACGGGCAAAAAGCCGACCAACTTCCCGGACAGCGTTCGATGATGAATCCCGAACATCGCAAATATGTCTGCGAGGTTTGGGGCTTGCCGGAAGAAGAATTGCCGCAAGCCGGAGTTTCCGTCGTCGAGATGTTTCAAAAAATGCGCGAGGGCGAAATCAAAGGATTTTTCTCGCTCTGCAACAACGGAATGGTTTCGCTTCCTGATACAAACCGCATTCGTCAATCGCTCGAAGGTCTGGAATTTAACGTCAATATGGACTTTTTTATGTCCGAATCTTCGCGTTATGCCGATGTCGTTTTGCCGGGAACGACCTGGGCGGAAGACGAAGGCGTAACCGCTAACTCGGAAGCGCGCGTCGTCAAAATCAACAAGGCGGTTGACCCGCCCGGAGAAGCCAAGCCCGAATGGTGGGTTATCAATCAGCTTGCCAGACGTTTAGGGCGCGAAAAATATTTTAATTTTAATTCTCCGCGAGAAATTTTCGACGAACTGCGCGTCGCTTCCAAAGGCGGAAACGCCGATTATTACGGCATCACTTACGAAAAAATCGAAAAACAAAACGGCGTGTTCTGGATGTGTCCTAGCTTGGAGCATCCGGGAACTCCGCGTCTTTTTGAAGACAAGAAATTTTTTCACCCCGATAAAAAAGCCAGGTTTCACGCCGTTGAATATGTCGGCGCACAGGAAAAGCCGGACGAGGAATATCCATTGATTTTGACGAGCGGTCGCGTTGTTTATCAATATCTTTCGGGCAATCAAACCAGGCGCATCGGTTTTCTGGTTCAGCAATGTCCCGAACCGTATGTCGAAATTCACCCGGAAACCGCCGCGAAATTAAAAATCAACGACGGCGAGCGCGTCAAAGTGGTCTCGCGTCGCGGAAGCGGCGTTTTTCCGGCTTTGATTGTGCGGACAATTCGACCGGACACGATTTTTATTCCGTATCATTGGGGCGAAGAACTTGCGGCAAATCAACTGACGAATCCAGCGCTCGACCCGACATCAAAAATTCCCGAATACAAAGCGTGCGCCGCCAGAATCGAAAAAATTCATTCACGTGAATTGCCGATTTTAGGCAAAAACCGGAAAGGCACGAGTTTGAGTGAAGTGCAAAAAGGCAAATAAAAATCAAGGAGCAGATTTATTATGCAGGAAACAATGTTCATAGACCCACAGCGATGTATCGGTTGTCGTTCGTGTGTTGCGGCGTGCCGCGAGTGTTCGACGCACAAAGGTTATTCGATGATTTTTGTTGATTACATTGACCGCGCGGAAACGACGGCGACGATGCCGACCGTCTGTATGCATTGCACCGAGCCGACCTGCGCGCTCGTTTGTCCGGCGGACGCGATCAAACAAAATGAAGACGGAGTGGTGATGTCGGCACTCAAACCGCGCTGTCTAGACTGCCGCAACTGCGTCAACGCCTGTCCGTTCGGCGTTCCGAAATACAATTCGGCGATGCACCTGCAAATGAAATGCGATATGTGTTACGACCGCACGAGCGAAGGCTTAAAACCGATGTGCGCGAGCGTTTGTCCGACGGGCGCGATTTCGTTCGGGAAATACGAGCAGATCGTTCCCTTAAGAAGAACGAAGCCGGTCAACGCGCACGTTTTCGGCAACCAGCACGTCGAAACTAAAGTTTATTTAATGCTGCCGACCGACGCGAACGAAGTGAAAGTTGACGGCTGCGGAGTTTTTGAAGGAAGAGTTTTGGTTGATGGGGAGAAAACCGCAACCGAAGAATCTTGGATTGATACGCAAGTCGAAGAATCCGACAAGAGCAACGAATTTTAATGCAGTGGTCAGTGGTCGGTAGTCAGAAAAACTGGTTACTGACCATTGATCGCCGATCACTGAAAATATGAGTTCAAATAATTTATCCGAAGCTATTAACCGAGTAATGTCAGACGAGCGCGACGTGCGCGAAGCGGTCGCTTCGCATCAAAAAGAATTTCCTTACGACCGCGACGAAGAAGGACAGGTGACGCGCCGCGAGTTTTGCAATTTTCTGTTTTTAACGTCGAGCGCGTTGTTTTTGGGCGCCGCCGGTTTTACCGGAAAAGCGGTTTATGACGCTCGGGTCGAACCGCAGTTCGCGCCGCTCAAAATCGAAGGAGCGGTTGAATTGCCGCCCGGTTCGGCTTTGAATTTTCGCTATCCAAACGAAAACGAATCGGCAATTTTGATTCGCACGTCCGACGGCGCATATCACGCTTACGGGCAAAAATGCACGCATCTTTCGTGTCCGGTTTATTATGACAAGGAAAGTCAGCATCTCGAATGCCCGTGTCACGAAGGCGGTTTCGATGTGGCGACCGGCAATGTTTTATACGGTCCGCCGCCCAGACCGCTGGACAAAATCGTTTTGGAAACGCGCGGCGCAGAAGTATGGGCAATCGGCAGAGTTATGAGCGGCGGAGAAAATCAGCATGGAATTTAACGCTTTAGAAGACGCGCAGGCGCGCTATCTGGCAAACGAAAACGGAGGCGTATATAAACCTGCTAACTATCAGGGCGGTCGCCGTCCGATGGAGCGCGGACGAACCGCCGTCTGGCAGGCGCGGCTTGCGCTTCTGGTGATGATAAATATCGCGCAGCTATGGATTTTATCGGCAGCCGTCGAAGCGGCTTTGGCGCGGCATTTCAAACAACTTTTGCCGCTCGTCGTAGCATCGGGCGTGTGCTGGCTGATTGCGCTTTCGATTTTTCTGTGGTGGAAGCCAGCTTCGCGCCGCCGCACAAGCACCGGATATTTGCGCGAAAAATAAAAGTTTAGAGTTCAAACTTTAGTTTGCACGCCCGCGAAGCGCGGCTAAATCGGCACGCTGAAACGTGAACTCAAAACAATTTTATGAATCGAAAAATCATCGGTTTCAGCAAAGACGACGAAGGCGATTGGCGGGCAAAATTAGAGTGCGGTCATTTCCAGCACGTTCGACACAAACCGCCGCTCGTCATCCGTGAATGGGTTTTAGATGAAGCCGGACGCGCTGAAAAATTAGGCGCGGAACTCGATTGTAAAAAATGTGAGACGGACGCGCCTGCCGATTTTGATAAATAAGAAATTTTTAGCCACAGATTTGCACGGATGAACTCAGATGAAAGATTAAGATGATAAAGCTAAAATCATAATAAATCTTGTGTTTATCTGTGCGAATCTGTGGCTAAATTCTTTTCTCCAACTTTTATATTTCCGCGAATTATTTCATTAATAACTGCGAAAAAATCCACGCTTCTTCGTTTTTCTCTAAAATAAAAACTTTCTTTCACGATCTTAAATTTCTCAAATCCCCGATTTCACCTTGTTTTAACGCTTTCAAAAAATCTTGTGAACGAAGGCACAGACTTTGCCAAATAAATTTTCGGAATCTTCATCGGAAGTTTTTGGAAATTTTATGGAAATCTCAACACCGAAAGGAGCGAATCGAATGCTCCTGATGAACACCGTCGCATTCACCGTCTGTTTTGCCGCGTGGATGCTCAACGGCGTTTTGGTTACGTTTCTCGCGGTCAATCAAATCTTTAAATGGTCGGCGACGGAGATCGGCTGGCTGTTAGGAATTCCGGTTTTGACCGGCTCGATATTTCGTCTGCCCGCCGGAATGCTGACTGACAAATACGGCGGAAAACCCGTTTTTACCGTCGTTTTGATTTTGAGCGCGATTCCGATGTATCTGCTCTCGATGGCGGATTCTTACCTTGCTTTCGCGCTTTGCAGTTTCGGCTTCGGGCTGGCTGGGGTTTCGTTTTCCATCGGCATCGCTTACACATCGGTTTGGTTTCCGAAAGAGCGTCAAGGCTTGGCTTTGGGAATTTTCGGCGCGGGCAATGCGGGCGCGGCTTTGACGACTTTGCTTGCCCCGACGCTGCTTAATTCATTTACAAACTACGGCGCGAATCTCGACGGCTGGCGCAATTTGCCTGTCGTTTATGCGGTCATGCTCGTCGTGATGGCGGTTGTTTTTTATCTCACTACGACAAACAAAAAGCCGAAACTGGAAGCAAAATCACTTGGTGAACAATTAGAACCTTTGAAAAATATCCGCGTTTGGCGATTCGGTTTGTATTACTTTTTGGTGTTCGGCTGTTTCGTCGCCTTTTCGCAGTGGCTCGTGCCGTATTTCGTCAACGTCTATTATCTGCCGCTCGTTACCGCCGGTTTTCTCGCCGCGCTGTTCAGCTTTCCGTCGGGCGTGATTCGCGCTTTCGGCGGCTGGATGAGCGATCATTTCGGCGGCAGAAAAGTAATGTATTGGGTTTTAGGCGCATCGGTTTTGATTTCTTTTTTGTTGATCGTGCCGAAAATGGAAATCACCTCGCCCGGCAAAGGAATCACTGCCGAAAAAGACGGCGTTGTAACGGCTGTGTCAGATAACTCGATCACCGTCGGCGACAAAGTTTATCAATTTAACCAGCGAAAAAACGAGCAGAAAAATTATGATGACGGCATCGTCGTTTTCCCGTCCAAAGAAATCTGGCAAGAATCGGCAGTCGAAGTCGGGCAGCAAGTAAAGCGGAAAGAACTTTTAGCAAAAGGCGTGACGAAAATCTATTTTCAGGCAAACGTCTGGATTTTCGCCGTGCTGGTGATATTGCTCGGTATCGTCTGGGGCATCGGCAAAGCGGCGGTTTATAAACACATTCCCGAATATTTTCCCGAACAAGTCGGCGTGGTCGGCGGAATGATCGGCGTTCTCGGCGGGTTGGGCGGCTTTGTCTGTCCGATTATTTTCGGTTATCTGCTCGATGAAACCGGACTTTGGACAAGCGCGTGGATGTTTATTTTTTTCCTGTCGGCGATTTGTTTGATGTGGATGCACGTTGTCATTCAAAAAATGATGCGCGGCGAACATCCGAATTTGATGAAGAAAATTGAAAAGTAAATTTTAACAAAAATTTTTATATAGGAATTATTTAATATGGCAACTTGGCTTGAAAAATGGACACCGGAAGACGAAACTTTCTGGAACGAAACGGGCAGTAAAATCGCCTGGCGAACTTTGACCGTCACGACGATCACGCTTATTTTATCGTTTTCGACATGGTTTATGATGAGCGCGATTGTCGTCAAACTTCCGGCAATCGGGTTTAATTTTACGACGACACAGCTTTTTTGGCTGGCGGCGATGCCCGGACTCGCGGGCGGAACTCTGCGGATTTTTCACACATTTCTCGTTCCGATTGTCGGCACGCGCCACATTGTTACGTTCGCCACTTTTATTAAAATTCTGCCGTGCGTCGCCATCGGATTAGCGGTGATGAATCCGAATACGCCGTTTTGGGTGTTTATGATTTTGGCTTTTACGGGCGGATTCGGCGCGGGCGATTTTTCATCATATATGCCTTCGACGAGCGTGTTTTTTCCGAAACGCTTGCAGGGAACGGCACTCGGAATTCAAGCCGGAATCGGAAATTTCGGTGTCAGCGTCGCGCAATTTATCACGCCGATTGTCATCGGCGTGGCAATGGTCGGCGCGCCGCAAGTCGTTCAAAAAATTGATCCGACCACGAAAGCGGTCGTCGGCACGAGCAATATTTGGCTGCAAAACGCGGCGTTTATTTACATTCCGCTTTTATTTATTCTCGGCTTTGTTGCGTGGTTCACGCTGCGAAGCGTTCCATTGAAAGCCTCGTTCAAAGAACAGCTCGATATTTTCGGCAACAAACACACATATTTTTGCACGATTATTTATGTAATGACATTCGGCGCGTTTTCCGGTTTAGCGGCAGCATTTCCGCTGTTGATAAAGACGCTTTACGGCAATTTTCCGAACGCGCCCGACGCGCTGACTTACGCCTTTCTCGGACCGCTAATCGGCTCGGCAAGCCGCGTTCTTTTCGGTTTTATCGCCGATAAAACGGGCGGCGCGATCCTGACATTTATCACCGGAATCGCTTTGATCGTCGGCGTGATTTTGCTGATTACTCTCGGTTTGCTCACACCGACCTCGGTTGATCAATTTCCGATGTTCGTCGGCATTATGCTCGGATTATTTTTCTTTACCGGTGTCGGAAATGCCGCGACATTTCGACAATTTCCGATTATTTTCGGGGAAAATCCCAGACAAGGCGCAGGCGTGATCGGCTGGACGGCGGCAATCGCGGCATACGGTCCGTTTATCTTTTCGATTTTGATCGGCACGATTCTCGGCGCAACCGGCAGCGTAACGCCCTTTTTCTGGGGCTTGGCGGTTTTCTTCGCTGTCGCCACATTTCTTAACTGGTGGTATTACACCAGACGAGGCTGTGAAAAGCCTTGTTAAATTTTTGCAAATTTAGCGGCGAAACGAATTTTAAGAGGAATTTTAGCCAGAGATTTTCACCGATAAACTCAGATGATAAGAAAAGATAAAAGATTTTAAAGTCATAATTTTATCTCGTGTTTATCTGTGAAAATCTGTGGCTAAATTCTTTTTCTAAATTTTATTTTCTTATCAATGAGGTATTTATATGAAATTTTTTAACCTTAGAAAAATTATAAAAGTAACATTTTCAAGTATTTTATTTTTGACTTCGGCTTTCGCGCTGAACGCGCAGACACCAACGCCGACACCGCCGGACGAAACGCAAACGCGCGTTAGACAGCTCGAAGAACAGCTGCGAATGATGCAGACGGAAATCGAAAATTTAAAGAAATCTTTACAGCCTGCCGTAAAAAACGAAACCGTCGCTGCGGTGACGACTGAAAATAAATCTGTAAATACGACGGAAAACAAACCCGACGCGACTGCGGCAAATGCGAAAACGACGGAAGTTCCGAAAACACAGGAGAAAAAACCGCTCGGCGTTGATTTGGGAAATGTCCGGCTCACGCCTTACGGCACGATTTTCTTTAACGCTTTCGGCAACAGTGCAGGCACTAATAACGGGGATGTTCCGCTGTTTGCGACACCGACGGGCAGCAGCAACGCGAGCGCAAGCGTTCGTCAAACCCGATTTGGCTTTCGGCTTGAAGGCGCGCGCGTCGGCAACGCGAACTTGAAAGCGGTTTTAGAAGCCGACTTTTTCGGCGGTTTTCCGTCGGTCGGCATCGGCGAAAACTTCGGCGTGGTTCGCCTTCGACTTGCAAACGCGCGGCTCGATTGGGAGAAAACTTCTGTTACCGTCGGTCAGGATTGGATGGTTTTCGCGCCCGTCAATCCGACATCTTTGGCGGCTGCCGCGATTCCGCAAATGGCGGCGGCGGGAAACGCCTGGGCGCGGATTCCGCAAATAAAAGTCGAAAGAAAACTCAATAATAATTTCACTTTCGCGGGCGCGATTCTCGCTCCGCAGACCGGCGATTATTCAACCGCTTCGACCTTCTTTTTCCAGCCGCCGAGCGGCGCAAGTTCGAGCGTTCCGTTTTTCCAAAGCCGCATCGCCTTTGCCGACGCAAATTTTTTCAACACAAAGAAAGCCGGAAGCGTCGGGCTTTCGGCGCACTACGGACGCTCGAAAGTTTTCACCGGCGCGGCTAATGTCGAAAACGACATTGATTCGCTCGGCGTTGCGCTCGATTGGAATTTTCCGCTCGCTGAAAGATTAAGTTTATCGGGTGAAGCGTTTTTCGGACGCAATTTAGGCGGTTTTCAAGCCGGAGTTTTCCAAAGTTACAACAACGATTTCGCTTTCCGGCGCGGCGCGACTTTAATTTCCGGCGGCGTTCGTTCAATCGGCACGCGCGGCGGCTGGATGCAGCTCGGCTTCACGCCGGACGCATTTCAAAATCGTTTGGGAATTTACGGTTCAATCGGCATTGACGACCCGGCGGACGAAGATTTAATCAGCCGCACGCCGCGCGACTTTCGCGCTCAGAATTTCGCTTTCGCTTTTGACGCGATTTACAAATTCACGCCCCAATTTCAGATCGGCGGCGAATTCAGACGTTTGCAAACATTATATCTGCTCACCGGCAGACGAAACGCGAATCACGTCAATCTGAGCGCGGCGTATAGCTTTTAGTTGAAACCTGCGAAGGCACTAAAGATTTACATCAGCTCATCGAAAAGCTGGACGACAATTTAATTTTTGTTAAGGAGAATTTATATTTATGTCATTAGATACAACAAAAACCATCGCCGAATTCGCCGTCGAAAATCCGGCGGCAATCGAGGTGTTTGAAAAATTCAAAATAGATTTTTGCTGCGGCGGAAATCTTTCGCTCGAAGAAGCGTGTCGCAATGCGGACGCGGACATTGGAGAAGTGTCGGAAATGGTGGAAAAAGCAAACGGCGACCGGACGATGACGGCGGGCGCGACGAAGATTGATTTTACAAAAATGTCGCTTGCCGCTCTTGCCGATTACATCGTCAAAACACATCACACTTTCACCCGCGCGGAAACGGAACGCATCACTGCTTTGCTCGAAAAAACTTGCGCGGCGCACGGCACGAATCACGGCGAATTATTAGAGATTCAACGAATCTTCGCTGCTCTGCGGCTGGAAATCGAAAATCATCTTTTGAAAGAAGAGCGAATGCTTTTTCCGTATATCGCCTTGATGGAAAGCTCGCTCAATTTCGGGCAGCCCGTTCCGCCCGCGCCGTTCGGCTCGACTCGTAACCCTGTAAAAGTGATGGTCAACGAACACGATGCCGCCGGAGAACACTTGCGTGAGATTCGGAATTTGAGCAATCATTTCGATGTTCCAGCCGATGCGTGTATGACTTTCAGAACACTTTATGACGCGCTCGAAGCGTTTGAAACGGATTTGCACCGGCACATTCATCTGGAAAACAACATTTTGTTTCCGAAAGCAATCGAGATGGAAGCGTCGGGCAAACCGGCTGATGCCAATCGAATGGACGAAGTTAAGTGCGGCTTGCACAATCTGAATGCCGGATAGTGCGCTTGAATTTAGATGAGCATTTAATCTGCCGGCAGAAAGAAATTTTCTACCCGACTGGCAGTTTGAAAAGTAAAAAAGTCATAAAAGTAAAATTTTGGTCTAAAACAAAAACGGAGCGTAAAACTTTGCGCTCCGTTTTTGTTAAAAATCTTAGATTTATGAAAAATTGAAAGCGTCAAGCAGCTTTGGCGAAAACCAGATGATTGACGGGCGAATAAGCGACGGCTTTTGCCAGTGCCATCGGACGATAAAAATAGATAAACCACGCGCCCTCTCGTCTTTCTTCCGCCCAGCTCGAAAAACCGCGTCGCGCAAACATATCGCGCAGCGGAATCGGGTCGAACGGATGCTTTATAAGCAGAATTTCCTCGGGCTTTTTCAAGCTCACCAAGCCTTTGGTAATCGCGGGCATCGGGTCGAGCTTGTCTTCAGCGTAATCTATCAAATCAACGAAAACGACGTTCGGATTATCGTCTTTGAGATTGATTAGTTCAATCGGCTTAATCGGCGGATTCGTTTCGTGATATTCAAAGTCTTCCCAATCTCTCCGGCTCAGTTCTTCCGCCAATTTTTCTTCCGGCTCGCCTGCCGCTAAATTCAAAACGTAAAGCATTTCGGTTAGCGGAATCCGCGCGATACGGGCGGATTGCTCGACCGAAACGCGACCGCTCATTGCCCGGCGCAATTTTTTGTAGCGTAGCCGCTCAAACTGAGGAGCGAGCCACGTCAAAGTTACCAGCATTTTTTCTTCGTTAAACGCCAAAACTTCTTTGATTTTCATATCGCGTGTGATTTTCATAAAAATTCTCCTCGAAAACAGTTAAAACTCCTGTCGCGCTCGTCAAAACGAGCAAACTTTTTAGCCTGAAACGGCGCCGGTAAAATGTGAGCCTGTGCCGAAAGTCAGTGCGGCGCTTCCCTCGGAAACGACTCAAAAGATTTTCCTTTGAGGGTAAATTTACTCCGTAAAGTTTTCGCCGCGAGCCGCAGACAGCCTGTAATCAAATGCCATAAGTTGCTGATCTTCAATTGGTCTTGTCTTTTCATAATTCACCTCCAAAATTTCCCGATTAGCTAAAAGCCGATTCGATTATTTGAGTTACGTTTCTGCATATCGCAATTAGAGTGCCATTTCAACTGAAATTTATTGTTGCTTGCGTGCTTGATAAATTCGGACGTTTATAATTGCAAATCTGATTTAGAGAGTAAAAAAACGCGAAATTTTTCGCGGCAAAGGAGAAAATTTTCGCAGTTAACGAAATAATCGTGAATCGCGTATTTTCGTCGGAAAACGATTCGAACAGCATATCTATTCGGAGGCAAACCGATTGCCGGCTGAAAGTTGGTTGGAGGAACAATCCTTGCTCTTGACGTTGTTGAACGGAGGTTTGATAAACGAATGAAAATTTTAATAGCAACCGACGGGTCGAAGGCAAGCCGTTCGGTTATCGAAACGGCTTGCGCGACAATCGCCGACCCGGAGAACACGGTTGTAAAAATCATCTCGGCGGTTGAGCCGCTCGCTCCGATGACGGCTGAACCGTTCGCAATCTCGGCGCAGTATTACGTTGAAATCGAGGCGCAGGCAAGCAGTCACGCGCAACAATTGATCAAACAAGCCGCCGAACGCTTGAAGGAAATCTGTCCGAAAATCGGCGACGTTTCGAGCCAGGTTTTTCACAGCAGCGGCGCGGCGCAGGCGATTGTCGAAACGGCAAAAGATTGGGAGGCGGATTTAATCGTGGTCGGCTCGCACGGCTACGGCTTCTGGTCGCGCGCTCTGCTCGGCTCGGTTTCTAATGCCGTAGCGCATCACGCGCCGTGTTCGGTGCTGATTGTGCGCGGGAAGGCGGGCGCGCAATCTTAATGGAGAGAAAGTAATATGGCAAAGATTTTGATTTTAGGCGGCGGATTCGGTGGTTTAATGATGGCTGAACGGCTGGTGAAAATGCTCGACAATCAGCATCAAGTTACGCTTGTTTCACCGAATCCGAAATTTACATTTTATCCTGCGCTCGTCAGATTGGCTTTCGGTAATTGCCAGTCTGACGACATAACTTTCGACTTGATCGAAAAATCAAACGAGTTAAATGTCCGCTATGTGCAGGGCGAGGTAATTAAGTTGAAACCTGCCCTCAAAATAGTGCAGATTACGGGCGACGATTTCGACGGCGAAATTTCCTATGATTATTTAATTATCGCGCTCGGTCGCCGCCTCGATACGGAAAAAATCAGCGGATTTTCTGATCACGCGCACCATCTGCTCAGCATCAAAGCAGCCCGTAAATTCGGCGAAGCGATTGATAAATTTGAAAAAGGAAAGATTGTTGTCGGCTTGTCGCCACAGGCATTTCTGCCCGTTCCGGTTTGCGAAACCGCTTTTGCGCTGGCGAGAAAATTCGATACGGAAATAGAAAGACAGGAAGTTTCAATAAATGTCGTGTTTCCCGAAACGGTCGAGAAGGCTTTCGGCGGAGCGAATTTGCACCAAAAACTAGAAAAGGTATTCGCCAAACATCACATCAACCTAATCACCGATTTTGCGGTCGAAGAAATCACGGCGGAAGCGATTATTTCAGAGAAAGAACAGGCAATTAATTATGATTTGCTAATGCTCGTGCCGCCGTTTCGCGGACAAGCAGTAATCAGCGAACTCGGTTTAACTGATGAACAGGGTTTTATCAAAGTTGATAATCACTTGCGTGTTCAGGATTTGAATAATGTTTATGCGGTCGGTGATGTCGCCGCCTTTACGGGACCAAAACTGGCATATATGGCGGTGCGTCAAGCGCAGGTTGCCGCTGAAAATATCATTACGGAGATTCGCGGTGGAACGCCGACTAAAATTTATCAACACGATATTGCCGCCATCATTGACGAGGGCGGAGACGATTCAATTTTTCTGCATTACGGACTTTGGGACGAAACTTTATACGGTTTAAAGATAGGGAAAATGTGGGGTCGGATGAAGAGTTCTCATAATCAGCTCTGGGAAATTGTGCGCGACGGATAATTGCAAAACAAACTTTCATCCGCAAGCATCAGCATCAATAAAACGAGCGAAGAATTAGGCGAAGACTTGGAGATAAGGAAAAAGCTATGGCAAACATCTTGATATTGGGCGGCGGATTCGCCGGTTTAATTACGGCTGAAAAATTAGCCGCATCTTTGGGTTCCGCACATCAAATTACGCTCGTTGCGCCGAACCGCAAATTCACTTTTTATCCGGCTCTGGTGCAGCTTGCCTTTGGCGAGTGCGGGTCTGAAGAAATTCAATTCGATCTTGACGCCAAACTGTCGGATTTGGGTGTTCGATTTGTGCAGGGCGAGATGATTCGGATGAACCACGAGCGGCGAACGGCGGAAATTACGGGCGAAGATTTTAACGGTAAAATCTCTTACGATTATCTGGTCGTCGCGCTCGGAAGACGGCTGGCAACCGAGAAAGTGCAGGGTTTTTTTGAATACGCTCAACATCTTCTCGGTATGCGCGCGGCTTTGAAATTCGGCGAATCCGTCCTGAATTTCAAAGCCGGAACTATCATCGTTGGATTATGTCCCGACGCTCGGCTGCCTGTTCCCGCGTGCGAAACTGCTTTTGCGCTGGCGAGAAAATTTGAAACGGAAATTCGCGAAGGCAAAATTCAAATTAAGGTGATTTTTCCCGAATCGGTCGCATCTGCATTCGGCGGCGCGAATCTGCACAGGGAACTCGAAGCGGCTTTCAAACGCCACAACATTAATGTTTTATACGACGTTCCGATTCGTGAAATCACGCCGGAAGAAATTTTATCGGCGAACAAACACCGGATAGCATACGATTTGCTGATGCTCATACCGCCGTTTCGCGGCAATGCGTCGCTTCGCGGGTTAGGAGCAACGGACGAGCAGGATTTTATCAAAGTTGACGGCTCGATGCGTGTTCGCGGGCAGGAGAAAACTTACGCCGTCGGCGACATCGTGGCGTTTTCCGGTCCGAAACTGGCGCATATGGCGGTGCGGCAAGCGGAAGTTGCGGCAGAAAATATCATCCGGGAAATTAACGGCGAAGAGCCGAACGCGGAGTATTATCACGAAATCGCCTCGATTATTGACGCGGGCGGGGCAGACTCGATTTATCTGCATTACGGAATTTGGGATGACGCGCAATACCGCTTGAAAAAAGGAAAATTTTGGGGCTGGGCAAAGGAAATCCACGACCGTTTTTGGCGGGCAAAGCACGGTTAGAAAAGCGATTCACAAATTTTCGCCTGGAAAAATTTTGGAAGAAAAGCTGATGAATATTGAAACTATCAAAAATTTGCTTCTAGCGTGTTCGATTATCAACTATGCGATACTGATAATTTGGTTTCTGGTGTTTAGCTTGCGTCACGATTTCATTTACCGATTGCACGGCAGATGGTTTCGGCTTTCTGCAGAGCGGTTTGATGCGCTGAATTACGGCGCAATGGCAATTTTCAAAATCGGCGTTTTGCTGCTCAATGTCGTTCCGCTCATCGCCTTGTGGATTGTCGCTTGACCCGACAATTCAAATAACAAAATCAGTCAGATTGAATATGAAACGCATTGCAATTTTAACGAGCGGCGGCGACGCGCCGGGAATGAACGCCGCGATTCGCGCCGCGACTCGCACGGGAATTGATAAAGGCTGGGAGATTTTCGGCGTGCGCGAAGGATTTCGTGGTTTGATAGACGGCAATTTTCTGGGGCTCGACGCGCGGCGCGTCGGCGGAATTTTGACCGTCGGCGGCACGGCGCTCGCCAGCGCGCGCTGCAAAGAATTTAAGGACGAAGCGTTTCAAAAAAAGGCGATAGAACAACTGGAAAAACGCCGCATCAGCGGCTTGATCGTCATCGGCGGCAACGGCTCACAGACCGGCGCGGCGGCTTTGTCAAAACTCGGATTTCCGGTTGTCGGCATTGCCTCGACGATTGACAACGACCTTTACGGCTCGGAAATTACCATCGGCGTAGACACCGCCCTGAACATCGCGCTCGAATCTATTGACCGTCTGCGCGTGACGGCTTTGTCGCACAAACGCGCATTTTTCGTCGAAGTGATGGGACGTGACTGCGGTTATCTGGCTTTGCACTGCGCGATTGTCGGCGGCGCGGAAATGGTCATCATTCCCGAAGCGGAAATCCAGCCCGAAGCAATCGCCGCGGAACTCAGAGCCGCCAACGAGCGCGGCAAACGCCACGCGATTATCGTCGTCGCCGAAGGCGCGAAATACAACGCGACTCGGCTGGTGAATTATTTCGAGGAGCATCACGAAAAATTCGGGTATGAGCCGCGGGCGACGGTGCTCGGTCACGTCCAGCGCGGCGGCGTGCCGAGCGCGTTTGACCGAATGCTCGCCACCAGATTCGGCGCGGCGGCAATCGAATGTCTGGCGCGCGGCGAACACGGCGTTCTCGTCGGATTATTAAAAGGTCGTGTGGGCATCACTTCATACGCAGAAGTAGTCGGTAACAAGAAAGTGCTGGACACCGAACTGTTAGAGCTGGCGCGTGTTCTGTCAATCTAAATTCTGATGCGACAAATCGAATTTTAATAACGAAGTCTAAGGCGGTTTAAGATTAGTTGTGAATATAAAAACTAGCCAGCCGGAAAAAAATCAAAATAAAATAATCAATGATATTTAAGATTTTACAAATCGCGGTTCCGTTCATCTGGTTCGGTTGCATCGGCGCGATTTCGTTTATGGAAGCGCCGCTTAAATTTCAAGCACCGAACATTACTATTCCTCTCGGTCTGGGAATTGGTCGGCTCGTGTTTTTCTGGCTGAACAAAATTGAAATTCTCCTTGCGGCTTTAATGCTCGTTTCATTTTTTTACTCACGCCCGCGAAACAAATTTTCATTCGTTTCGTTCGCGGTTATCGCATTGATATTACTTTTGGAAACTGTCTGGCTGCTGCCCGTTCTGGACGCGCGGGCGGTTCAGATAATCAGCGGAGAAGTCGCGCCGTTTTCAAATTTGCATCTCGTTTATATCGCGCTGGACGCGGTTAAATTCATTTTGCTGTTCGTTCTCGGCGTGAGCGTTACGAAAAAATATATCAGCACATAAATCAGCCCGCCGATGCTGGCGATTTGCCGCACCACGAGGCAAATCGCCAGCATCGGCAAGATAAAGCGGCGAAACGTCCATCCGAATGAAATTCGTCAACAGCATCGTCATACCGCAAACCGCCGCCACCGAACTGACGACGATTGAATATCTTCTGAAGATTTCTCCTACACTTTCGGGCATAATTTTCGTTTCGCGCTTCTCGCTTTCTTTCAGCTCGAATCCCTGAATTATACAACCTCCGATACTGGCAAACTCGCGTATAAATACCCGCATAATTCGAGTGTTCTTACGGTTTCGCGGGATATCCGTTTTCTTTTAACCAGATAATTGTCAGAGCAAATGTTGGATTAAATTGGAGATTTATCTATGGATTCGAGCGCACTTGTCATAGTCATCGGTAGAACCAAGAGAAACTATCCAAATATTTCAAAGTAACCATCTCGCGGTTTTCCGGCTATAAAACGAACTGCGCGGCTTCGAGCGTGAGCGTTTCTTCGATTGACGATTCAGGCTCGACAAATTATTTTTGCAAAAATAATTCCGACGCGGTTTTCGTGCTGTAAAGACAAATCGAATTCGGTTCCGGCATTGCGGCAGTTTCAGTTTTGTAACACATCTTAAATCGTAATTGCGGTGCAAATAAGGCGGGTGGAATTTAGCGATTGATGATGAATTTAGGTAAATTGTCTTTGTATGAAAGAGAAAGACATAAAACCAGCCGAAACAGCGTGGCGGCTTCGCCTGTATGAAATTATCTTCGAGGCGGAAACCGTCACCGGCAAAATTTTCGACGTTCTGCTTTTGGGAATGATAATTTTCAGCGTCGCAGTCGTGATTCTGGAAAGCGTCAAAAGCGTGCGCGACGACTACGGAAAACTGCTTTTGGGAATCGAATGGGGATTGACGATTGTTTTTACCATTGAATACATTTTGCGCCTGATAAGCGTTCGCAAGCCTCGCAATTACGCGACCAGCTTTTTCGGCGTGATTGATTTGCTGGCGATTATTCCGACTTACGCGAGTCTTTTTCTGCCCGGCGTGCATTATCTTTTGGCAATCCGCTTTTTGCGATTGCTGCGTGTTTTCCGCATTCTCAAATTAGCCGAATACGTCGGCGAAGCCCGCGTGATTAGTTCCGCGCTGCGAGCGAGCGCGAAAAAAATCAGTGTTTTTCTGCTCGCCGTTTTGATTCTGGTCACGATTATCGGTTCGGTAATGTATGTTATCGAAGGCGAGAGTCACGGTTTCAATGATATTCCGACCAGCATTTACTGGGCGATTGTAACTTTAACGACCGTCGGTTACGGCGATTTGTCGCCGCAAACTCCGCTCGGAAAATCCTTTGCGTCCTTAGTGATGATAATGGGTTACGCGATTATCGCCGTGCCGACCGGAATCGTCACGGTCGAGCTTTCGCGTTCGACGAAAAAAATCTCGACGCAGGTTTGTCCCGAATGCCACACACAAGACCACGACGCCGACGCGGTTTTCTGTAAATACTGCGCGAACCGTTTGTAATTTCAGGCAGTGACGAAAACGCGCCGCGCAGCCTGAGCGATTAAGCACCAACCGACGATTTTTGATGAAAAGGGTTTTGCACCAAAGCTGCTTGAAATTGATAATTCACATTTCCCGGTTTTTAAATCAAGGTCAAGCATTAAAACCTTCCGTTAGTCCGTCAGGCTGCAGCACCTGCATCGCCTGTTCAATCTTTTCCGGTTTGCCGAATAAGATTAAAACATCGTTTTCGTGCAATTTATAATTTGCGCCTGGACCGATTTTCGTGTCCTCGCCGCGCACAACGGCAATCAGCGTCGCGCCGGTTTTTCCGCGCAAATTCAATTCGCCGAGAGTTTTTCCGACGACTGGAGAATCTTGATTCAATTTGATGTTTTCGGTTGTCGCCGCGTTCAGAGCTTCGTTCAGATTCGACATTTCAACGCGCTGAATTGAAGGCGAGCGCAGCATCTCGTAACCCTGCCGTCGAACCCTTTCAATCTGATTTTCGATAGTATAACGATCAACGCCGTAGCGCAGCAGAACGCGCGCAAATATCTCGATGCTCGTTTCAAATTCTTCTGGAATAACTTCATCGGCGCCGTAACGGAGCAGTTCGGTAATCTCAGAAATATAGCGCGTGCGAACGACGATATAAATTTTTTCGTTGAGCGCGCGGGCTTGCCGGACAGTGCGTCTGGCTGCCTGCGGATCGCTCATTGCCAGCACAAGCGCATTGGCTTCCTCGATATGTGCGTGATGCAGAACTTCGCGCCGTGTCGAGTCTCCGAAGTTAATCTTTTCGCCTTTTTCTTTCGCCGCGCGAACCGTTTCGGCGTTCAAATCGAGAATCGTGTAAGAGATGCTGACGGCGCGCAGAACCCTGGCGAGATTGCGCCCGTTCAGTCCGTAACCGACGATGATCACGTGATTATGTAATCCGCCCGTCGAAGTAATATGCAGTTCTTCTTCAGGCTCGCCCAGGTCTTCGGCGGATTTTTTATCCGGTATGATTGATTGAATGAAATAACCGAAACGCGGAGCGGCGGCGATCATAAACGGCGTCACAATCATCGAGATAATCGAAGCGGCGAGAAAACTCTGATAATCGGCGTCGGGAAGCAAATCGGCAGAACGTCCGGCTTTTGCCAGCACAAAAGAAAACTCGCCGATTTGCGCCAGACCGAGCGCGGTCATCGCCGCGATCCTTTGCGGAAATCCCAATAACTGAATGACACTCCAGACGATTAAAGCCTTGCCTGCAATCAGCAGCACTACCCACAGGAAAACGGTAGATAAATTTTCAACTAACGCGCCGAACGACAAAAGCATTCCGATAGACACAAAAAATATGCTGTTGAAAACGTCCCTGAAAGGCAGAATGTCAGCCGTGACTTGATGAGTGTAATCAGAATCGGCTAAAACCATTCCGGCGATAAACGCTCCCAAAGCGAGCGACAGACCGAATTGCGCCGTCACAAAAGAGATTCCCAGACAAACCAGCACGACCAGCAGCAATAAAACTTCGGGGCTTTTCAAGCGAACGATTTTTTTGAGCATCAGCGGAATGAGAAGCCACGCCGCCGCTACAATCACAATCAGTCCGAGCAAAGAGCCGCCGAGTTTGGCGGCAATCGCGCCGAACGAAGCCGCATCCTTCCCGCCGAGAACCGGAACCAACAGCATCATCAAAACGATGCTGATGTCCTGAAAAATCAGAACGCCGACCGCAGCGCGACCATGCGGCGCGTCAACCTCATTTCGTTCGGCATAGCTTTTCAGAACAATCGCCGTGCTGGAAAGCGCGACCAGAAATCCGAAAAAAATCGCTTGATTAATCTGCCGCCCGAATAGAATCGCGGCAACGGCTGTTGCGGCAATTGTCAGCCCGACCTGCAAGCCGCCGCCGATTAAAACGAGCCGCTTCATCTCGCGCAGGCGACGCAGCGAAAACTCCATCCCGATGGTGAAAAGCAGCAGCATCACGCCGATTTCAGCGAGAATTTCAATCGCTTCAAGTTCTTTAATTAATCCTAATCCGTATGGTCCGATGACGATTCCCGTCAGCATCAGACCGACAAGGAGCGGCAGTTTAAGGCGCAGGCAGGCAAAGGCGACCGGCACGGAAACCAATAAAATAATCAATAAATCCGCAAATAGCGGCGGCGTGTGCATTTCTAAATTTTCTCCTTTTTCGCTCTATACACTTCTCCCGGAATTTTCCCGGAATGAAAATTATGAAAAGTGTGCGTCCGTCGGTGATGATTGATTAACGAACAGGGATTTTTGCTTTATTTGAGTGAACCCTAAACTGTCGGAGGCGCGCGATCAGATTGTAAAATTATGAAACCGGAAGCGTTCGAAGCATTTGTTTCTTCACGACCAGAAGCCGATTGCAAACAAAAAGTTGCCAGAGATTTCGACCAATCAAAGGTTAAATGCCCGCCGGTTAAAAATTGATTTGTGTTTTTTTGAGATTTAGATTTAAGTTGAGGAGAATAATTGCCCGCATTATGCACTGAAAGGGCGTATGATTGCAGGTTTTTTTCAAGAATGAAAACGGCATTTATAAAGTCATCAGCTTCCGCGTTCGGAAATGGCAATAGCCGAATGCCTTCACCGCCTGACAAAAACAATCCCGCCAGCCCGCCGAATATAAAAATCCAGCGAGCAATGTTTTGCCTGGTCATAGAAGCAAATCTTCTTTTCATTAAAATAATAAGTTGTTGCTTAGTTCAAGCATACATCAGTTAGCAAAGCAGGCAAAATAACCTTTTTTTAGCTTCGAGCTGATTATTTGACCGGTTTTTGCAGTCTTTTAATTCGTTTAGGAGGCTTGATTTTAGACCGAATTTGTCAAAGGCTCTCGAAAAATTCATTTGTCCGGCAATGAAAATATCCGCTGATTTTGTAACATAGTGAATATGAGTTTTCTCAACTGGATGGGCTTAGGCGCTGTGCTTTTGCTTTTAATGGCGTTGTCATCTGCTTACCTGCGCCGCTTGCCTATTACTACATCAACGATTTACCTCGCACTCGGTATGTTGATTAGTCCGATTGGGCTTGGTTTGATAGACATTAATTTTGTTGAATGGCGAGTGTGGTTCGAGCATTTGACCGAAATTGCCATTATTGTGTCCTTGTTTATTGGCGGTTTGAAACTACGCCTGCCGCTCGAAAATCCGGCGTGGACGGCGGCTTACCGGCTTGCCGCTCCGGTGATGCTTGCGTGCATCGCGGGCGTGGCTGTTTTCTCGCATTTTGTTTTTGAATTCGATTGGGCGACGGCGTTTTTTATCGGCGCGGTGCTGGCTCCGACCGATCCGGTTTTGGCAAGCACGGTTTCGGTTAAAGACGCGGCGGACAAAGACCGTTTACGCTACGGACTTTCGGGCGAAGCCGGTTTCAACGACGGCGCGGCGTTTCCGTTCGTCATCTTCGCGCTGATGTGGGCGGAATACGGCGAGTTGGGCGAATGGGTCGGCGGTTGGGCTTTGCACCGGCTTGTATGGGCAATTCCGGCTGGATTACTGCTCGGATATTTTTTAGGCAAAGGCATCGGGCGGCTGGCAATATGGCTTCGCAGTCGTCATCAGGAAACCGACGCACCGAACGACTTTCTGGCTTTATCTTTAATCGCGCTTGCCTACGTCAGCGCGGAAACCGTCGGCGCGTGGGGTTTTCTCGCCGCCTTCGCCGCCGGCATCGGTTTCCGACGGGCGGAAATCAAAATCGTCGAAGAAAATCCTGTGCCCGAACATGATGAAACTGAAAAGGCGGACGAAGCGCGTCAATCGCAAGACCACGATTCGATTGAACATCCGCCAGCCGAAGAATTCGTCGGCAAAAAACTCGACGAAGAAGAATTGAAACAGCCTTCAAAAGCCGCCGGAATGGTGGTCGCAGAAATCATTTCATTCGGTGACACCGCCGAGCGGCTGCTAGAAGTAATGCTCGTCGTACTAGTCGGTATTTGTCTCGCGATTTATTGGGACTGGCGCGCCGTTCCGCTGGCTCTCGCGCTGTTTTTCGTTATTCGCCCGCTCGCCGCGCTGCTGTTTTTGATAAAGACGCCGACCGGACGAGTGCAGCGTCTTATGATGGGTTGGTTCGGAATCCGCGGCATTGGAAGTTTATATTATTTAAGTTACGCGCTTAATCACGGTTTGAACGATAATATTGCCGATACGGTCGGCATCACGCTTTCTGTCGTTGCGCTGAGCATTTTGATTCACGGCGTTTCCAGCCAGCCGATTCTTGACTTTTATGAGCGCGCGATTTCTTCAAAGGAATAGTTAATTGAAATATAAATCTGCTGAACATTCAAGTGTGAAATTGCTCACTAACAAGTGCTATTTTTTATTAAAACGACAACCCTTTATAGGTCTGCCGCGAACGACGGCGAAGTGAATGCCGTCAGGCAACCGGTCGAAACTAAAAATATTGTCGGTTCAGGGCAAAATTTACAATGTGCCGATTATCGGCGATTTAGCGGAACGCCGATGCTGATAACTAGCAAGCGCACTTTACCGGCAATTCTGAAAATCCAGGCAGGCAAATCGGCTCGGATTTACGCGGTGGCAAGTTCTGTTTTAATTTTTGTCGTCGCGCTCGGAGTTCCGATTTTGCTCGGATATTTTACGTTTCGTTAACTCTATTTTATCGGTGCAGACTGAACGCGGATAAGAAGGAAGCGGTGATCTTGCGGCAGTTGTCGGAAACAGCTCAAAGATAATAAACGCGATGATTAAACATTTACAACTAGGCATTGCGTCCTATCTGTTGCGATTGGCATTCGGACTTCTCTGCGCTAATTATTGGTTTGATTGTTAACGTCAACAGTTTATGAAAATGTTTGGAAGACGCTTGCTACAAACTCTTGAGTATTGAGAAAATTGGTAGTCAGTAACAGATTTGAACTGTTGACCCCTACCGTGTCAAGGTAGTGCTCTACCACTGAGCTAACTGACTATCCGCCCGCTTTAAAAGTTTGAAAAGCGAATTTATAAAATACCGAATCGTCTTGTTTGGTGTCAAGCAAACGACGCTGTTTCGTGAAAATAAATCGCTAGATTAAGTTTGCGAGTTATCGTCAACAAGAGTCGGCGTGGTCAATTCAAAATCAACTTTGCCGTCTTCGAGTTCGCGCATCGCAATGCGCGTTGATTTGCTTTTACGCGGATCCATATCCACACGCGGATTTGCGCCGCGCTGTAATTGTTTGCTGCGCTGCGCCGCCAGAATTATCATCCGGTATTTTGAATCAATCGGCGGATTAACGCGTGGTTCTTTTTCGGTTTCTTCTACAAGTTGTTCGGTTTCTTCAACCATATATCAAGTCTGCTCTCCAATATCGTAATTTTTCGACGCATCGAAACTACTTAGAATACCTTGTATTGCCGCTGCTTGTCTAACGCGTTTGAGCCGGTCGGCTAAAATTATCGTTTGCAAATCGCCCGCTGCCCGCACTGCATCATCATTTACAACCACATATTCAAATTCCGAAAACTGCCCGACTTCGCCGAAAGAATTTTTTAATCGCACAGCCAAATCTTCCGGTTTTTCCGTTGCGCGGGCGACGAGGCGGTTTTTCAAAACTTCAAACGACGGCGGCAGAATAAACACGCTTAACGCTTCGGAAATTTTCTCGCGGACGTTTGCCGCGCCCTGCACGTCAATCTCCAAAATAATATCGTGTCCGGCTTCGATTTCCGTTTTTACCTGAGACAAAGAAGTGCCGTAAAAATTCGCGTGAACTTCGGCGTATTCAAGCAGCGCGCCTTCTTGAATCAATCTTTCAAACTCGGCGTGGCTGACAAAAAAATAGTCTTTTCCGTGCTGTTCGCCGGCGCGCATTTGCCGAGTCGTGAACGAAACAGAATAACCGACGTTTGGCACGGTCTTTAAAACTTCCTTAATCAACGTGCCTTTGCCGCCGCCCGACGGAGAACTGATAATTATTAAATTACCTTGCATTGTGGTTTTAGGTCTTCTGTCAAAGACTTAAGTCCTATTCAATATTTTGAATCTGCTCGCGGATTTTTTCAATCGCCGATTTTATTTGCAGCGCGGATTCTTTAACGATTAAATTATTCGTCTTGGAAGCGATAGTGTTCGCCTCGCGGTTGAGTTCCTGCGTCAGAAAATCAAGCCGTTTGCCGACTTCTTTTTCCTCGCTCATTATCTGGCGATATTGTTCGATGTGGCTTTTCAGGCGTGTAATTTCTTCGGAAATATCACTGCGGTCGGCGAGATAAGCGACCTCTTGCGCGAGCCGCGCCTGGTCGAGTTCGATTTGCGACTCGCTTTTCGCCAGCAAGTCGCCGATGCGTTTCGTCAGCCGTTTTTGATATTCGTCAGCGACGTTCGACATTTCGCCTTCGATTTTTGGTAGATGATTTTCTATTTCCGACAACAGACTGTTCAAATCGTTTTCTAATGATTTGCCTTCGGTTTCGCGCATTTTCTCCAGTTCGTCGAGAGCGCCATTAACCGCTGTTTCGATGCCGTTCGCAAAATCCTCACCGACTTCTTCGGCTTTTGTTTGCAGGGCGTTCGGCAGGCGGGCGATGTAATTAAAATCAGGTTCGCCGCTCAGAGAAAATTCTTCCTGCATCTGTTTTAACGCTGAAATATAACCTGAGATTAAAGGGCGGTTAAGTTCATAAGCGATTTCGTTCGTGCGTTCATAGTTGACGAAAACGTCCACGCGCCCGCGTGACAAACGGGTTTGAATTTGTCGTTTTAACTTCGCTTCGAGCGTTTGCAGTTCATTTGCCAAACGCAGATTCAAATCTAAAAAACGATTGTTCACGGTTTTGATTTCGACGGAGACGGAAAAGTTTTCGCCTGTAGCCGCGCCGCGTCCGAAGCCGGTCATTGATTTCATAATTTTTGTTTTTCTGTAATCTCTTCTTCTAAAAATTGCAGCTCGTATAATTTTTTATAAGTTCCGCCTTTGGCTAACAATTCGGTGTGCGTTCCGGTCTGAATTATTTTTCCGCGTTCCATTACAACGATTTGGTCAGCGCGGCGAATGGTCGAAAGACGATGAGCGATGACTATCGAGGTTTTGTTTTCTATCAAATTCGTCAATGCCTTTTGCACCAATCTTTCGCTTTCAGCGTCGAGTGCGGAAGTCGCTTCGTCTAAAATTAAAACCGGCGCGTTGACCAGCACGGCGCGGGCAATAGCGATTCGCTGGCGTTGTCCGCCGGATAAAAATATGCCGCGCTCGCCGACAACTGTGTCGTAGCCGTTCGGCATCTCTTCGATAAAATCGTGCGCGAAAGCGACGCGGGCGGCTTCTTTTATTTCGTCGTCAGTCGCGTCGGGATTGCCATAAGAAATGTTGTAACGCACCGAGTCGTTAAATAAAACGGTTTCCTGGGTGACGAGCGCGATTTGTTTTTTCAGGCTCGCGATTTTCGCGTCGCGCAAATCAACCGAGTCCCAGAAAATCGCGCCCGCCGTCGGGTCGTATAACCTTTGAATCAATTTTATCAAACTCGATTTGCCGCCGCCGCTTTCGCCGACTAAAGCAGTCATCTGACCTTTCGGGATTTCAAGATTTAAGTCCTGGACGACGGTTTTGTTTTCGTTTTGATAATTGAACGAAACATTTTTCAGTTCGATTTTATCCTGCAAAGAATTTATCTCAACCGCATCAACTTTTTCCGGTAAATAATCTTTTTCGTCCAGAACGTCCCAAACATCTTTGGCGGCGGCGAGTGCCTGGACGATTTGGTTATGCTGGCGCGAGAGTTTGCGCATCGGGTCGTAGCTGCTGACGAGAAAGCCGAGAAAGGCGAAAAACTGCGACGTTTCCATTCTGCCGGAATTTATCTCACGCAAGCCGAAATAGAATAAAATGACGATTGCCGCGATGCCGATAATTTCGATGACCGGCGGCGATGTGGCGGCGATTTTTCCCGAACGCAGATGAGCGCGGGCGATTCGCTGCGCGGCGGCGGTAAATCTCGATTGCTCGCGCTGTTCTGCCCGATACGCTTTGACGATAGTTTGATTGGTCAACGTTTCCTGTGCTGTATCCGAAAGAAGTTTGTTGCTTTCGATATATTCTTCGGAAAGTTTTCTGAGGGCTTTGGAAAATTTCGCAGTTAAAAGTCCGATAATCGGCGCGGTAATCATTGCGCCGAGCATCAATCGCCAGTTGTAATAAAACGCGCCCGCCAGAAAAAAGATAAGCATCAAGCCTTCGCGCAGAATGTCGCGCATATTCGAGGCGACGGAAATTTCGATTGCCGCGCAACTCGTGATAATGCGCGTCACGAGATAATTTGTCCGGTGACGCTCGTAAAAACTCGACGACTGGTTTAAAAGATGCGCGTAAAGTTCCTGCCGCATCGTCAAAACGGCGGCTTGCCCGATTTTCGTCATCAGATAAGAGGAGAAAAATTCGGCAACGCCTTTGAGGACGGTAAAGGACACGAGAAGGACGGAAATCATCAGCCACGCTCGATACCAGTCGTTTTCTGGAATAAATTTCTGCAAACCGAATAGCGTTTCCGAGTTCTTTGCGGCGGCGGGCAAAAACTGGTCGAAAATTGGGACGAGCATCGCGCGAGTCGCGGTTTCAAATACCGCGACGAAAATCATCGCCAGAAATGCCAGCGCGAACGTCAGTAAATGCGGGCGCAAATATTTAAGTAGTCTTTTGAACTCCTTCATCTCTAAAGCATTGAATATAAATAATCGGGCGCAATTAAGCAAAGTTTATAAACGCAGGAAATTTTCTTATGTGTTTCTCTATGAGTTCTCCGCGTTCTCTGTGTTGAAAAATTATTTACGACAGAAAACGGGGAGAACTCACAGAGGAAACGGATGAAAAATCATAAATTTTTGCGGATATGTTAAGATTTGCAACGTCAAATTTAATCAAGGCATCTTTCTAATTTGATATAACTTTTCGGAGAGTGAAAAAATGATAAAACCAATCGCAATAAAAATTATCCCGATATTTCTGTTTTTACTTTTAGCTGTTCCCGCGTTCTCACAGGTTGACGTGGCGCGAAAGACGCAAGCCGTCACCTATCCGCTCGATGAAGTCGTGCTGGTGCAGTTTCGCGGCACGACGCGCTTTCCGCGAATGAAAGGCGAAGGGAAAATCAAACGAACGAACAAAAACGGCACGGAAGTCGAAATTTCCGTTTCAAAAATGCCGCGCCCGTTTGAACTCGGCGCGGGTTACGCGACTTATGTTTTATGGGCGATTTCGCCTACCGGTCAAGTTGATAATTTGGGCGAAGTCAAACGGCGCGGAACATTTGAATTTGATTCAAAAATTTCCGTCACTACGCCTTTGCAAACATTCGCCTTGATAATCACGGCTGAACCGCATTTTCTCGTGACTCGTCCGAGCCGACAAGTGATGCTTGAAAATCTTAATCCATACACGCAGACGGGCAAAACCGTGGCGACGACGACTGCAATCGAATATTTCGGGAACGCGAGCGATTATTTTTCGGACGCCAGAACGCCCGAAATTGCCGAGTTTGATTATTCAAAAACACCTTCGACGATTTTACAGGCGAAACAGGCGATTGCCTTAGCGAGGTTTGCGGGCGCACAGCGCGACGCATTGGAAGACTTAAAGCAAGCTGAAACGCTTTTGCAAAGTGCCGAGAACGGCTGGCGAGCCGACCGACCGGAAGAAACGGTTGACATCCAGGCGCGACAGGCAATCAGCGCGGCGGTCAAGGCGGAAAATACAGCGAACGCGCGCAAGGAAGCTCGCGAAAAGCGCAATGAGAAAACCAAATTGGATTCGGAAATCCGCGAATCCGAAAATAAGGTTCTCGACATTCAGAACGAAATGACACAGCTTCGCGCCGAACTCGCCCGCGAAACGCGCAACCGCGAACTAGCTGAACGCGACGCGCTGAATTATTCCAATCAGGTTCGAGAGTTGCGAGCGGAAATCGGCAAACTTCGTGAAGAGTTCGGGCAGTTGAAAACCGACGCGGAAAACGCAAAAGGGCAACTTGCCCGCATCGAAGAGGAAAAACAGGCTGAGGAACGCCGTCTCGCCGATGCCAACCGGCAGGCGGAATTTGAAATGAATCAGGGAATGCTGATGCAGACGCTCCGCAGATTCGGCACGGTCGAAAGAACCGAGCGCGGAATCGTTTTAACCTTGCCGGAAAGTTTCTGGACGACGACGCGCGTCAGCACTTTCGCCGCTGCTGCCGAACCGAAGTTAGTTCAACTTGGCGAAATTCTGGCGACTAACAGCGATTACAAAATCGCCGTCGAATCGCACACAGACAACAAGGGAACGCCCGCTGAATTGGAAACTTTGACGCAGCAGCGCGCTCAGGCAATCACCGATAAAATGATGACGCTCGGCGTAACGCAATCTCGAATCGAAGCCAAAGGTTTCGGCGCGGCTCTGCCGGTTGCGCCCAACACGACGAATGCGAATCGCGCGAAAAATCGGCGTGTGCAAGTCGTCTTGATTCCGAATTTATAAAAATTAATTAAAACGCGGAAACCCTTGCCGGGTGAGTTTAGTCAAACTCACCCGGCAAGGGTTTCCGCATAAGAAACCGATTTTAATCTTTCAAAACCAAAATTCTATCCGGCGGCAATCCGACCATACATTCCTCGCCGGTGTTCAATCCGACAAGACGCAAAACCAACGCTTCCAGAATCAATCCGTTTGCGTTGAGTTTGATTAAAGTCGTCGAACCGAGAAAATCAATGCCGGTGATTTCGGCGCGCAGCAGATTGTCTTCGGGAAATGACGCGCCGAAAGAGATGGAAATATGTTCGGGGCGAATAGCGAGCGTCACCGTTTGGTTGATCGCGCCGAGTTGGTTTTTTTCCGTGCGGTCGGTAAAAAGGCGATGTTCGCCGACGAGCGTCTGAAACTCCGGCGTGTCGGCTTTGCTCGATGTCAGGCGGCGGGCTTCAATCAAATTGTTTCTGCCCGTCACCCGCGCCACGGCGACCGAATTCGGCGTTTCAAAAACTTCGCGCGGCGTTCCGGTTTGCATAATCACGCCGTTGTGCAGAACCGAAACGCGGTCGCAGATTGAAAAAACTTCGTTGTAATCGTTCGTCGCAAAAACGCACGCCAAATTTTTTTCCTTCACTGCCGCCCGCAGTTTTTCGCAATTTCGCTCGCGGGTGATTCGGTCCATAAAACAAAATTGGTTGTCGAGTAAAAGCACTTCCGAAGCGTTTTGCAGGGCGTATTCGAGAGCCATAACCTGACCTTCGCCGTCGGCAAGCTGTGAAGATTTCTGCGTTTTGAACATTGCTTTCCAGAAAGCATCGTTAGTCAGTTTCGGGAAATTAAATCCGCGCTCGTCGCAATTGCGATTAGTCAAATCTTCCGAGTTATAAAAAATCGTGCCGTCGTTGAGCGGTTCGACACCGGCAAGAATGCGGATGACCGTCGTTTTTCCCTCAGCCACCACGCCGAATAATCCGAGGATTTCGCCTTTTTCGACTTGCAGGGAAACATCCTTGATAACCCAGTTGTTATCGTATTTTTTAGACAGGTTGTTGATTATCAGCGACATTGTTTTATTCATCAATCTGAAACTTTTACTGGAAAAGCGCGTGCAAACTAAAAGTATGCTTTTGTCATCGGAATAAGGCAAGCAAATGAAGTAAAAAGGCAAAAGGCAAAAGTTTTATGACTTTTTATTTCAAACCTCAAATTACTTGCGGTATGATGATTTTAATTTGAGCTGATTAAAAATTATGGCAAAAGAAAATCCGAGTTTGCAGAGAAAGTTAGTTAAAGCGGGCGGCTGGACGGTCGCCAAGCGCGTCGCCAAATCAATTCCATACGTTGGAACGGTGGTTTCAATCGGGATGGTCGGTTACGACATCAAAAGAAAAGGCGTCGTCAAAGGTGTGCTTAATTCCGGGCTGGATGCGATTCCGTTCGTCGGTCTGGGAAAAAACGCCATCGAATTTTTCACGGGCGATTTGCTGCCTGATAAGGCGGTTAATAATAAAAAGAAATGAAAAATAGAATTCTTAATTTTGGCATTTTAGCAGCGGTATTATTCAGCGTTTTCGTTTCGATTTCCGATACGCAGGCGCAAACCTCGCGGCGTAGAAAAAAAGTTAAACCGCAGCCAATCGCAACGCCGACGCAAACTCCGGCGGTCGCCAGCGAAAATCAACTATACATTGACGGCAATCAGATTGTTCTGGGCGAACTGCCGCAACAGCCGCAAAACGAAACGAACAGCCAGGCAATTCAGCCGCCGCCTGAAACAGTTGTAGAATCAAACACGCCTGTTGACGCAAAGATATTGGAATTAAATGCCCGCATCAAATCGCTCGAATCGGGCGAGGGCAGTGATTATGACAAAAAACAAAAGCGTCTGGCGATGAATCTGGATATTTTAACTAAAGCGGAACAACGCGCCGAATCGCTTCGCAAACAGCTTTTTGAAATAGTAGAAAAAGAAGCGGCGGTGCAAACCCGGCTCGAACAAATCAAATTCGACGCGCGTCCTGAAATGATTGAGCGCTCGACAGCTTTCTCTGGCTCGCTTCGACCGGAGGAACTCCGTGATCAGCGTAAAAAATCTCTGGAAGCCGAAAAACGAAATCTCGAATTGCTGATGACGCAGATTCAAACCAGCCGCACATCGCTTGAGGAAAACGTCGTCAAAGCTGATTTTTTAGTCGAGAAAGTGCGGCTCAAACTCGATCGGGAAATTGACGCGGCGTTAGCTGATGAAGAAGAAAAGCCGTAAGTTTTGAGGCGGCGAATCATATCGAATTTAAATTTGGAAAGGTAAAGGTTGCGAAATTCGCAACCTTTACCTTTTTTACTCGACGAATTCTACTTTTATTTCAATCAAATAAAAATAAGTCTTCATAATTCTTTCAGAATTTCTTCAGGAAAATCTCAGGAAAATCTCACCAAGATCTAAAGATTTCGCTTTTCAATTTGTGGTCTGATAGCTGTCATTGCAGGCAAAGTCAAAAATGCTTCGGCTTTCAATCGAAAATATAAAACCCGACAACAAAGGAGCGAAATATGAGATGTAAAAAATTGCGAATCTTGGAAACCGTTTTAGTTTTTAGCGGAATCACATTGAGTTTGTTTTTGCCGGGAAATATTATTTCCCGTGCAAAAAACAAAGTCGCCGTCACTGTCAGCGAAAAGACGCAAAACGTGCCGACCATTCAACAAATCAGCGAAGGCAACAGCAAGTCGTCAGTTGAATTTGAAGCGAATCGCGGGCAATTTGACAAACAGGTTTGCTATCGTGCGCGGGCGGCGGGTTCGACTATTTATCTGACTCCGACCGAAGCGGTTTATGTTACGCCGATGTCTTCGCTTCTCGCTTTCGCGCTGCGGATGAAATTCGTCGGCGCGAATCTCGATTCATTACACGCGGGCGAATCGGCGAGCGGACATCGAACGAATTATTTTATCGGGAATGATCCCGAAAATTGGCAAACCGATGTGCCGAATTTCGAGCGCGTCAGGTATGTAAATATTTATGACGGCATTGATATGCTCTGGCACGGACTTGAACAAGGCGCGACGCGATACGATTTTATCGTTGCGCCGAATGCCGATTACCGGCAAATCAATTTGCAATTTGACGGCGCGGACAAACTTGAAATTGACGGCGACGGCAGTCTTTTAATTAAAACGGCGACGGGCATTATCAAACAAAATAAACCTGTAACCTTTCAGGAAACTGACGGCGCTCGGACGGAAATCGAAAGCAATTTCGTCGTTTCGGACAATTTGGCGCGATTTGAAGTCGGCGAATACGACCGCTCGAAACCTTTGACGATTGACCCGACGGTTAATCTGAGTAATCTGGCTTATTCGACGTTTCTGGGCGCGGAAGCCGACGACTTCGGCGAAGCCGTCGAGGTTGACAGTTTGGGCAACGCTTATGTCGTCGGGACGACCGCCTCGGATTTTTTCCCGACAACGGCGGGCGCATTTGATACGAATCCTTTCGGTACAGACGGCTCAGAGGTTTTCATCACGAAATTTAACGCCGGCGGCTCGGCTTTGGTTTATTCGACCTATATCGGCGGCGTAAACACCGACACCGGCAACGACATTACGCTCGACGCGGCGGGCAACGCATACGTTACCGGCTCGACCGCCAGCCCGGATTTCGCGACGACGGCAGGCGCGTATGACGTGACAGTGAACGGCTCAAGCGATGTTTTCGTCGTCAAGCTGAACGCGGCGGGATCGTCGCTTTTGTATTCGACGTTTATCGGCGGCTCAGCCGCTGATGTCGGCAACGGCATTGACACGGATTCGGTTGGCAACATTTATATAACGGGCAGCGCGGCGGACGGAGTAACCGACTACCCGACGACAACCGGCGCGTTCGATGTCCTCCACAACGGAAACATTGATGTTATTTTCAGCAAAATCAACCCGGCGAGCGGCGGCGCGGCTGACCTCGTGTATTCGACTTTTCTCGGCGGCTCGATGAACGATGACGGCAACGCCATTGCCGTTGACGACACGAACCGGGCTTTTATTACCGGAGTAACAGCGTCGGCAAACTTTCCGACTTCGGCGTCGGCGTTTGATCCCACGCACAACGGATTCGACGACGTTTTCGTGTGCCGCGTTAATCCGGTCGGCGGCGGCGCGACCGACGTATTTTTTTCCACTTATCTGGGCGGCACGGGCAACGAGCGCGGAAATGACATCGCCGTTGACCAATTCGAGTCCGCTTACATCGTCGGCGAAAGCGGTTCGACTGATTACCCGACCGTTTTCAATTCGTTTGACACATCGGCTAACGGAAATGGCGATGTCATTCTGTCGAAACTAAATGTTAGCGGGTCGAGCCTGCAATACTCGACTTATCTCGGCGGGAGTGCCACCGACAGAGGCAACAGCATCGCCCTCGACTCATCGGGAGTCGTCTATTTAACGGGCGAAGCCTTTCCGGGAAGCACGACTGCTTTTCCGACTACACCGGGATCGTTTGACACAACCGGCGGCTCGCAGACCGATGCCTTTATGACCAAGATAAGAGCTGTCCCCGTCGAATTCGGAGAATTGATTTACTCGACTTACATCAGCGGCACTCACATTGAATCCGGCAAAGGCGTAGCAGTGGATTCTTCCGGCAACGTCTTCGTTGCCGGAACGCTGTTAAAAAACACCCCCAATGATGTTAGTTTTCAGACTACTTCAGGAGCTTTCCAAACAATTCATCAGGGCGGAAGAGATGCCTTTGTCCGCAAGTTCGGCGATTATTCGATTTCGGGCAGAATTCTTGACGCGACGACCAACGCGCCCGTTTCAAACGTCAATGTGGCGATGAGCGGGCAGAGTTCCGCCAATATGCTGACCGGCGCGGACGGGCGGTTCAACTTTGGCGACACGGCAAACGGGCAGCCGCACAGCGTTTCGGCGATGCGTACGGGCTATAGCATCAACCCCGCAATTTTCAATATCGCCAATCTTAACAGTAATCGTGAATTGACGTTTCTTGCCCAGGTTGGCTCGCCAACCGGCGGCAGCGGCGGCACATTGCGGTTTGCCGATTTGTCTTACACGCGCGGCGAAAACGGTTCGTCCGTGACGGCGACAATCAACCGGACAGGACAAATTACAACCGCCGAACCTGTGACAGTTGATTTTCAAACCGTGAGCGGCACGGCTCTGGCAGATACAGATTATGCGGCGCAAAACGGAGTTTTGGTTTTCGAAAATCCGTTCGACAATACCAAAACCATCACGATTCCGCTTCTTGATGACGGTCAATTCGAACCGCGCGAGAATTTCAGCATCGTTTTGTCGAACCCGACCAATAATGCTGAAATCGAAACGAATCGCGGCTCGACGACCGTGCAGATTCTCGACGAAGATTTGTCGAACGGAAAACTTTTAATCAGCGAATTTCGCCAGCGCGGACGACTCGGTGCAAACGACGAATACGTGAAACTTTACAATCCGAACGACTTTGACATCACGACTTTCGCGCCCGACGGCTCAAGCGGTTTGACCGTTGCAAAATCGAACGGCGCGAATGTTTCGGCGATTGTGACGATTCCGAA
>CBDUBY010000009.1:0-37651 GCA_965365505.1 uncultured Pyrinomonadaceae bacterium
TAGCCGCAGATATTCACAGATAAACACGAGATATTTTAACGTGAGTTCGGGATAATAATCGAGCAAACGGAACGCCGTCATCTTGACGGCAATGAACGCGACAGCGTTCAAACAGTGTTTGGTTAAACTGAATTTGAACGTTTATCAACGCCGTTAGATGGCGCGGCGCAATCTTTGCCGTCAAGATGACGGCGTTCCATCCTTATCCCGAACTCACGTTATTTTATGATTCTAAACTGCATTTTCACATCTTTTCTGATCATCCGAGTTCATCTGTGTAAATCTGTGGCTAAATTCTTTGTCTTAAATTTAATGCGTGTCCCGACTACTTAATTTGCTGTTTTGTCGTTTTGCTTAAGGGTTAAAAGTTTGTTGATGCCGTCAACCGGAAAAGTTTCGGTTTGCCCGTTCGCCCAGAAAACTTTGAGTTTATCAATTTTGGTCGCGCCGCCGAGTCCGACGTGAATCGTCTGCTCGTCCTGCGAAGCGTAATTCGCGCCGCTCGTCAAATCGAAACGCTGGCGCACTTTTCCCGTCGTCACATAAACAGTTGAGCCGATTGCGTCTTTCGGGGTTTTCTTGGAAACATCGCCGACGAGTTTGATTTTCAACCAGTTGTTTTTCGCGTCCGACACATTTCGCAGAAGCGTCGGCATCGCCCCGGAATTAGCGGTGACGACATCGAGTTTTCCGTCCTGGTCGAAATCGGCAATCGCCATTCCGCGCGCCGTTATTGACCGCGCGAGTCCGCTGTTCGGCGCGGCAGCGACTCGTTCAAACCGGATTTGTCCGCCGTTTGTCGTTCGGGCGTTTTTGAAGAGCAACATTTGTTGGGCGTAACTCGTTCCCCATTGAAAATTATCAACCACCGGATAAACGTGACCGTTCGCCACAATGATGTCTTTCCATCCGTCGTTGTCGAAATCGAAAAACTGAGTTCCCCAACCCAGAAACGGAATCGTCGGTTCGCCCAAACCCGTTTGAAACGTAATGTCGGAAAAATTTCCGTCGCCGTCGTTGCGGTAAAGCGTGTTGGAATCGTCGGAAAAATTCGTGATGTGAAAATCAACTCGACCATCGTTGTCGAAATCGCCGACGGCTAAACCCATCCCGGCTTGCTCGCGCCCGTTTTCATTGAGCGCGATGCCCGAAGCGTAGCCGGTTTCCTCGAAAGTCCCGTCGCCGCGATTGATGTAAAGCTGCTTCGGCGTGGAATCGTTGACGACCAGCAAATCTAAATCGCGGTCGTCGTCAACGTCAACGAAAACCGATGAAAAACCGTAATAATCGCCTTCGTCCGTGACGTTCGCTTTCACGGAAACGTCTTCAAATGTTCCGTCCGGTTTTTGATGAAACAAACGGTCTTTCGCGCCCTTTAATCCGCGCGGTCCGCACATTACGGGCTGCCCGCGAAACAGGCACTGACTAGTCTCGCTGCCCGGTTTTCTAATGTCGGCGGGACTCGACGGCAAATTATTCAAATCGAAATCCACATAAGCCGGCACGAACAAATCGAGCCGCCCGTCCTTATCGTAATCGCCGAACGTCGCGCCCGTGTGCCAGCCTTTGATTGCCAGACCGACTCGTTCGGCGACATCGGTAAAAGTGCCGTTCCCGTTGTTGCGGTAGAGCCTCGAAGTGCCATAATTGCTGACAAATAAGTCGGCATCGCCGTCGTTGTCGTAATCGGCGACCGTTGCGCCCATTCCCCAACGCTCGTTTGCCAGACCTGATTTTTCCGTTACATCTTCAAATTTCCAGTTGCCCAAATTTCGGAAAAGCGCGGATTTCGCCGCTCGTTCCTTGCCGCGCTCGGCATTCATCGTCGAACCGTTCAGTAAGTAAATGTCCGGCTTACCGTCGTTGTCAAAATCGAAAACGGCGACTGTACAGGCGGTCGTTTCAATAATGTAATTTTTTTCCGCGTTGCCCGAAACGCATTGGAAATTTTTGAGCGCGGTTTTTGCCGTTAAGTCCTCGTATACAACGCGGGCTTTTTCGTCAACGATTCCGGTCGTGCGCCGGGTCGTATAAGTTTTTGCTTCGCCCGTGGACGCGCCGCCCATTTGAGGTTTTTGGGCGAGCAGGAAATTCGTTGCGCCGAATGTCAAAATCGCAAAAAATAACGTCATTTTCATTTTGTTTATTTGTAACCGCCAAAAATTGAAATTTATTTTCGCCTTCTACACGATTGTTAATGAAATTTTCCTAAAATCTATTGACAGTTTAGCACGGCGAGTCTAGTATAGATTTACTCGGTTAAACGGTTACGCAAACGATTAAATTATAATAAATTAAATTTGAATGAAATAATTGTTCGCGTTGGATGCGACGGAGATTCGGTTAGACAGCATTACATTCCGTCGGTCAAAAAATCTTTCGCTAATAAAAGTTAAATTGCTGCGTCAGTGGCAGAGCTTACCTTTAATTTGATAAATTTTACGGGAAAATCAAATAGATTTTTCCATTTCACAAATTGAGTTTTGTTGGCTTAGGAAACTAAGTTTTGAATTCGGCAGTCCTGCTTTTTATTGCCGTTAACTTTTCATTTAATTTTGTAAAGGAGTTGAATATGAAGTCGTTAAATTTGTTTGCCGCACTGCTTCTATCGTTCGTTTTAGGAACCGGACTGGTTTTTGCACAAAGCGATCGCGGAACGGTTCGCGGAGTTGTCACCGACCCAGGCGATGCCGTCGTTCCGAATGCGAAAGTCACTTTGACAGGCGTTGAAAACGGTGAGATCCGCGAAACAACCACCGGCGAAGAGGGAATTTTCGTTTTCCCTGAAGTTAAAGCCGCGCTCTACACATTAACGGTCGAGGCTGGCGGTTTTTCGCGCACTTCGGTTGAAAACATCAAGGTTGACGTGCAGGGAATACAATCAGTTGCCGTTAAATTGCAACTCGGCGAAGTGACGGGCAACGTCGTGACGGTTAATGCCGAAGGCGTGACTCTTAATACCGACACGCCGGTTCGTCAAACGACCGTTAACGAACGTCAGGTCAGAGAACTGCCGTTGCTGACGGGTGGAGAAGCCGACGGAAGAACTCCGCTGTCATTTATCTTTCTGGACAGTAACGTCAACGGAGCCGCCGACAGCAGCGGCGCGAACAACACTTCTAAATTTAGAGTCAGCGGCGGTCAGGCGAGCGGCACGGAAATCTTGATTGACGGCGCATCGGTGCGCCGCACGCAAAACGGCACGTTCTTTAGCGAAACCGCGCCCAGCCCGAACGCCTTTCAGGAGTTTACCATTTCGACCAACAGTTTTTCGGCTGAATTCGGCAACTCGTCGGGCGGCGTCGTCAACTTCACACTGCGCTCCGGCACGAACGAATTTCACGGCGAAGCCTACAATTATTTGCGAAACGAAAAATTCAATGCCGCAGATATTGATACGAATGCGCGCTGTTCTCCATTAGCTGACGATTGCCGCAACCGCGATAATCGAAACAATTACGGATTCAACATCGGCGGTCCGATCTACATTCCTAATTTCGGCGAAGGAAATCCCGGCGGATTTCTCCGCAGTTTGAAAGACAGAGCATTTTTCTTTTTTCACTATGAAGGCTACCGTCTTCGAGAAGGACAAAACCGGGTTCTTACCGTCCCGACCTTGCGAATGAGAGTCGGCGATTTCAGCGAACTCCTGAACACCAACGACCCGAATGTGCGCCGCATCAACGGCGGCAATCCGGTTTTGATTTATAATCCGCGCCAGCCGTCGGCAACTCGGATGGCATTTGCGGGCAACATTATTCCGCAATCGGCGATTGATCCGGCAGGTTTAGCAATTTTGCAGCGTTACCCGACACCTACCCGACCCGGAATTATTGACAACTATGACGCGAGCGGACTTCGCCCGACCGATACCAACCAATTCACTATCAAAACCGACTTTGTTTTAACGAGCAAGCAGCGTCTGACAGTGAGTTTTTCGCGGCGCGACACCGAAAGATTCGCCGGTGAATTTCCAATTCTCCCTTTGCCGTTCACTAATTTTGACGTTTTCGGACAAAACTTCAAATCGAACATCGGACGCATTCAGCACGACTACACGATTACGTCGAACCTGCTGAATCACTTAAATATCGGCTATACATTCTTTGATGTCGCCAATGCCAACACGACCACCGGATTTAATACTTCGACGCTTGGCATTCCATTCGGCGCGACGCAAAACGTCGCGTTTCCACGGGTTGGTTTTCCGGGTTACGGTGTCGGCGACCCGCGCAACATTCAAAACATCGGCTCATCGTTTTTCGACGACCAAATCCGCGACGGAACTTTGGAACTCGGCGACTTTGTAACTTTCGTTACCGGACGGCAAACCTTTAAATTCGGCGCAAACGTCCGTTTCGCGCAGTTCAATGTCCGTCAGGACATTGATCCGGGCGGTTCATTTAACTTCCGCCACGACCAGACGGCTTCGGATGCCTGCGGCGACTGCGGCTATCCGATTGCGAGTTTAATTACAGGAGCGACAGAATTTGCGTTTAACTCCAACAACTCGATTGATCCGGCTTTCCGTCAATTGACACAAAGCTATTTTGTTCAGGACGACATCAAACTGACGCAAAGACTGACGGTGAACGTCGGACTTCGTTATGATTTGCCGGGTTTAAGAACCGAAGCTAACGACCGTTTTCGCGGTTTCGATCCGACTGCCGCCAATCCACAGGCGGGCGGCAGGCTCGGCGCATTAGTCGGCGCGGGCGGTCAAAGCGGCTTACAAGCCCAAAACCGCACTTTGGCGAAAAGCGACCGGTCGAACATCGGTCCGCGTCTCGGCGCAGCTTATTCTTTCGACGATAAAACCGTTATTCGCGGCGGCATCGGGCTTTATTACGCGCCGGTTTTATACGGCACAAACGGCGGCGGCGACATCAACACCGGAACTATCGGCTACAACACGACCGGACAATTGTTCACGCCCGAAGGACGCAACGCTCGCTTCTTTTTATCAAGTTTCCCGAACATTCCGGCGACCGACCCGAACAGCCAGTTCGTCGGTAACACAGGAGTTCCGATTTTGGCTTTTGGTCAATTCGGCAACGGATTCCGAACGGGGCGAACGCTGCAATATACGATTGACATTCAGCGCGAATTGCCGTTTAGCCTTGTGGCTTCCGCCGCTTATATCGGACATCGCGCCGACCGTCTGCGCTCGAACTTCGGACGACCGAACGCGCTTACGCTCGATCAGCTAAAACTCGGCAACGAAATTTTGCGGACGGATATTAACAACGTCACCGCCCAGCAGCGCGCTTATGCGGCGAGCATCGGCGTGGCGATTCCGGCAAACGCCAACGCCGTCTATCCGGGATTCGGCGGCAACGTCGCGCAGGCAATTAGACCGTTTCCGCAATACGGGCGCGTGACCGATATTTTGGAAAGCGAAGGCGAGAGCGAATACAACGCGCTGCAGCTCAAAGTTGACCGGCGTTTCGCGCAGGGCTTCCAATTCGGCGCGTCATATACCTTTTCAAGATTAATTACCAATGCTTCGGAAGACATTTTGGGCGGTTCGCCGCTTGATGGAGTTTTGCAAAATCCTTATGATCTCGATGGATTAAAAACCGTTTCACCGACTCATTCGCCGCACGTTTTTGTCACCAACTTTCTGGCGGAAATTCCGTTCGGCAAAGGCAGACGGTTTATAGACAAAGGCGGACTGGTTAACGCGCTGATCGGCGGTTTCCAGGTTTCGGGGATTTTCCGCATTCAGCAGGGAACGCCGCTCGTTTTCTCGCTCGATTCCGAACCCGACGGTTTTCTTGAACTCGCCGGAATTTTCGGCAGACTGCGCCCGAATTTGACCGGACAGCCGATTGCTTTGGACACTCGACTACCGGTTCCGGGAAATGTAGGTGGTGTGACTCCTGGAAGATATTTCATCGTCAATCCTGCGGCGTTTTCCGCGCCGCCGCGCTTTAATGCGGCACCGGCATTTCTCGTTAACGGAGCGATAAATCCGGCGTATGCGGCTTATTACGCTGACCCGACCAGATTTTTCGGAACGGCTCCGCTGGTCAACACAGATTTGCGTGCCGACCGGTATTTCACGGCGGATATGAGTCTTCTTAAGAAAACTCGCTTCTCCGAAACAGTAACTTTTGAAGTCGGCGCGGAGTTTCTGAACGTCTTTAACCAGGTTCTTTACCTGCCGCCCGATACTTTCCTCGGCAGACAAGAAGGCGCAAACGGAAACATCAACCTAAACTCCAATTTTGGTGCTGAAGGATTTACATCGAGAATCGGTTCGGCAGGAAATCGGGTGATTCAATTGAGAGCGAGAATTATTTTCTAATTCTCCTTGAATTTACGGCTAACAAAACGGCGCGGAGAATGTTTCAAAGCAGTTTCCGCGCCGCTTTTAACTAAAGAATTTTTGAGTGCCGATGCGTTACGTGCGAAAGAAAAATACAAAAATCCTAATCGCAGCAATTGCCTTTTTGTGTTTTTGTTTCGACGGCAGTTCGGCGCAAAAAAAAACTCCGCCAAGCGACCCTCAAAAAATCGAAAGCCTGTTGGCGGAATCTACTGCCGCGCTGCAAACAGAAGATTTCGTGCGGGCGAAAACAATTTTGCTTAAAGTTCTGGCGATCGCGCCGCGCAATGCGGCGGCTAATACTTTAGCAGGCATCGTCGCCGATAAAGAAAATGATTTACGAAAAGCTGAAAAATATTTTGCGCTCGCGGCAAAAATCGCGCCTGCCGCGCCGGACGCGAGAAATAATTACGGCGCGATTTTAGTTAGGTTAGGACGCCAAAAAGAAGCTGCCGCCGAATTTGCCGCTTCACTCGCATTAAATCCGAATCAAGCCAGCGCGCTCGTCAATCTGGCGCAGATACGAATCGTCGAAAACGATTTAACGGCAGCCCGCGATTTATTCGATAAAGCCAAAGCTATTTCTCCCGACGTTGAAATTCTGCGCGCTCTCGTGATGATTTCACTGGGATTGCGCGAAAAGGAACGCGCCGCCCGTGAATTTGCCGAATACATTGCCGCGCCGTTCGCAACGGACGGTAAAACGCGCGATGTCACGCTTGCCGAAGCGTTGCTGGCAGGCGGTTTGCCGGTCGAGGCAAAAAAAGAATTAGAATTAATTCTCTCGAAAGAAAATAAAAATGTCGCGGCTTTAATCTTATTGTCGAAAGTTTTCCTTCAGCAAAAAAACATTCCATCTGCCGGGCGATTGCTCGAATCGGCAGTCGCGGGCGGACTGGACGACGCGAGAATTTATCTTGCACTGGCTGAAGTTTATGAAGCGGGCGGCTACCCTGAAAATGCGATTCCGGCAATGCGCCGTGCAGTCGCTAGAGATCCGAAAAACGATTATTATCACATCCGCTATGGTTTGCTTCTGATTAATTCAAAAGCACCGGCGGCGGCGGCGATTCGCGTCAAAGAAGCGTTAGAAGAATTTCCAGATTCGGCGGCGTTATGGCTTGCGCTTGGAATCGCGGAGCTAGACAACAATAAAACTCCCGAAGCCCAGAAAGCCTTTTTAAAGGCTTTATCAATTAATTCGCAACTAGTCCAGGCAATGGCTTATTTAGGTGCTGTGTATGTCGAACAGCAACAATATGCCGAAGCCGTAAAAATTTACGAACGAGCTATCGGTTTGAATGATAAAATCGGACTACTTCATTACTTGCTTGGTGATACGCTTTTAAATCAAACGAACATTGATGAAAAGCGAATTGAAAGTGAACTTAAACGGGCTGTTGAACTTGATGCAGATTTAACGTCGGCACATTTATCACTCGGCAGGTTTTACGTTCGTCAAATGCGTTGGGCAGATGCTGCCATTTCATTTGAAAAAGCGGCGAAACTCGAACCGAATCGTGCCGAAACTTTTTACCAACTCGGACGAGTTTACGCGCGGCTCAAGCGAACTGACGAATCGAAAGCGACTATGGAGCGATTTAAACAATTAAGCGATTCGCAAAAAGAACAAAAGGAAGTTGACCGTCGCGAACTCGTTCGGCGGCTCGCCAACGTGCGTTTTTAGAGGAGTATTGAGATGAAAAAGTATTTGATTACGACAGCGATTATAGTCGCCGCGTGCGGTTTCGTCGGCGAGCAAATTTCGGCTCAGGAAGCAAAGCCGTCTCCGTCACCGGCGGCGCAGACCAGACCGCAATTTGAAGAATGGAACGAAGATTTTACCGGCGAAAAACTCGATGAAACCAAATGGGAAAAATTCACATTTGAAGGTGGCTCAGGCGGCAAGCTCGAAGTCAAAGGCGGTGAAGTGCGTATTCGCAGCGCGGGAAAAACACGCGCCGGAATCCGCACGAGAAACGCTTTTTCCGGCGACCGTTTCGCCGTCGAAGGCAGAATCGCGAAAGTCGGCGCGGCGTTTCCCGAACCCGGCGGCAGCGCCTCGACGCTCGGTTTCGGAACGCTGACGATTTTGTTCGACGGTTCGGGGCGCAACCGAATCGAATGGATGGTGACGAGCGAAGGAACGCTCGAAGCGTGGTCGGTGGTTGACGGGCGCGGCGAGCGGCTCGACAATAAAAAACTCGCCACGAAAATGAAAAATCCCGTGCTGCTCATCGTTCGCAAAGAGGATGAATTCACATTTTATTTGAATGAGGCAAAAGGCGCGCCGCAGGACGCGCAAGTGGCTTTGACGGCGACGGTAAAAAATCTGCCGAAAACGTTTCACGTAATGCTTTACGGTTACGGCTCGTCGGAAAATAACTGGGACGGCGTGCGCGTCGTCGTTCCGAAATAATCGGGCGAATAAAATTCGCGGACAAAAAATAGCAGCGGCGCAAATTTAAGATTTTTGAAATAAATTCGGAAACCTGAAATCATAGTTCAATGAGCAGCATCAAGGATATTGCCAACGAAGCCGGCGTTTCGACCGCGACGGTTTCGCACGTCATCAACAAAACGAGATTCGTTTCTGAAGAAGTGCGGGCGCGTGTTTTAAAAGCCATCGAACTGCACGATTATTACCCGAACGCGCACGCTCGAAGTTTGGCTTCGGGCAACAGCCGGATCATCGGACTGGTAATTTCCGACATTGCCAATCCGTTTTTTCCCGAACTGGTTAAAAACATCGAAGCGGCGGCGTATGAACAAGGTTACGACGTGGTTTTATCGAACACGAATTACGACACCGAGCGAACGTCGCATTACGTTCGCCGGTTTATCGAGCGCAAAGTCGCCGGTGTCGCGGTGATGACTTCGGAAATGGACAAATCTTTAATCGAAGATTTAGCCCGGCGCGAAGTTTCGGTTGTGTTTCTGGATTCGGGCGAAGTCGGTTTGCATATGAGCAATCTGCGTGTCGGTTACGACGAAGGCATCAAACAGGCGATTCTGCATCTGGTCGAACTCGGACACCGCAACGTCGCCTTTATCAGCGGTCTGCCGCATTTGCACTCGGCGAAACGGCGGTTGGAAGCGTTTCGCCAAACGATGCGAATGGTCTTGCCCGACGCGCCGGAGTTAATTTACGCGGGCGATTTTAAGATCGAAGGCGGCAAACGCGCCGCGCTCGAAATGTTGGCGGCTGAATTGCCGACTGCCGTCGTTTCCGCCAACGATTTAATGGCGTTCGGCGCGATCAGCGAATTCCGCCGCGCCGGTTTGAATGTGCCGCTCGACGTTTCGGTCATCGGTTTCGACGACATTGCGTTTTCATCCTTAATTGAACCGGCGTTAACGACGGTAAATCTGCCGCTTGCCGAACTCGGACGATTGGCGGTCGAGGCTTTGTTAACGACGCTTTCAAATCCGACTCAGCACGGCATTGAATTGCCGATTCCGACGCATCTGGTGATTAGAAATTCAACGGCGGCAGTGAGAAGTAGAAGTTAAAAGTTAAACCACACTTGAAATAAATATATGAACGACGAAAGAGGCGCGATAGCGAAGCGCGTCTTTTCGCAACAAAATAAATGATGTTAAATAAACGAATTTCGTGTTTCAAAAAAATCGGCGTTTTAATGCTTGTCCTATTCGGTTTAACCGCGCAAATTTTCGCGCAGCAAAACGCGACTTATACAAATCCGGTGCAAGCGGGCGACTATCCAGACCCTTCGGTGATTCGAGTCGGAAAGGATTTTTACGCGACGGCGACTTCAAGCGAATGGGGACCGGAATTTCCGATTCTGCATTCGACGGATTTGGTCAACTGGAATATCGTCGGCGTGGTTTTCCCGCAGAAACCCGAATGGTCGGTTGGCAATTATTGGGCGCCGGAAATCTGGCAGGAAAACGGTAAATTTTATATTTTCTACGTCGCCCGCCGCAAAGACGGACCGCTGTGCATCGCTGCCGCGACCGCGACGAAACCGACCGGACCTTATACCGATCACGGCGCGCTTGAATGTCAGGAAGTCGGTTCGATTGACGCTTTTCCGATTCGCGACGAAAACGGCAAATTATTTATCGTCTGGAAAGAAGACGGCAACAGCGTCGGCAAACCGACTCCGCTGTGGGCGCAGGAATTAGACGAGAAAAATTGGAAGCTAGTCGGCGAGAAAAAGGAAATCTTGCGTAACGACCCGGAAACCTGGGAAGGAAATCTGGTCGAAGGTCCTTACATAATGCGGAAAGACGGTTATTTTTATATGTTCTATTCGGGTAATGCCTGTTGCGGGCGCGGCTGCAATTACGCGATGGGCGTGGCGCGGTCGAAAACTCTTTTGGGAAAATGGGAGAAAGACCCGGCGAATCCGATTTTGAAAGGCAATGAAAACGCTAATTGTCCGGGACACGGCACGATTGTGACGCTGGAAAACGGACGCGCTTATATGATGTATCACGCCTTTGACCGGAAGGACGTGAACTACGTCGGGCGGCAGGCTTATCTCGACGAAGTAAACTGGACTAGAGACGGTTGGGCGACGATTAACGATGGCAAAGGCGCGAGCAAAATTGCCGCCGCGCCGCTCGGAATCGCGGAAAAGGATGAAGAATATCGTTTCGTTGATGAGTTCGATAAACCGACTTTGCGCTTCGGCTGGCAATGGCTGGCAATGAGCATTCCGACGTATAAAATCAGCGGCGGATTTTTAGAATTGTCGCCGAACGCGGCGCAGATGACGAATCCGATTGGCGGTGTGATGGCTTATTACACGACCAACGGAAGTTACACGGCGACGACGCAGATTGACCGGAAAACTTTGACGAGCGGCGCAGTCGCCGGACTTTCGGCTTACGGCGACGGCGAGAACGCGCTCGGTTTCGGTGTGAAAGACGACAAAATCGTCGTTTGGCGACGCGAGCGGAATAATCACCGCACTGTCTCGACGCACGACGCGCCCGCTGGCGACACACTTTATCTACGAATGACGGCGCGAGACGGAGCTTTTTACAGTTTCGCCGTCAGCACGGACGGAAAAACCTTTAAATCGGTCGGCGCGGAGCAGAATGGTGATTATTTGCCGCCGTGGGATAGAGGCGTGCGAGTGGCGATGACGGTTGGCGGCGCGGAAAACGCCAGGGCGCGTTTCGGGTTTTTACGAATCGAGCCGGTAAAATAAAAACAGATTTTATTTCAGACAGGCACTTACGGAGTGATAAAAATTATGAACTTTTTCTTAAAAAATCGAAGCGTTTTAGTTTTGATAATGCTTTTTGCCATGGCATTGGTTGGCTGTGATCGCAAACCGGCTGGCGGCACAACGGGCGGAAATACCGGCGGCGATTCAGGCGGCAAGAAAACCGTCGCATTCGCGCAGATGGAAAACACCGGTCCGTGGCGCATCGCCGAAAGCAACAGCATGAAAGCCGAAGCCGCCAAACGCGCCGACAAATACGATTTCGTTTACACCGACGCGCAGAGCACGACCGCCAAACAGGTTTCGGATGTCGAAGATATGATTGCACGGAAGGTTTCGGCGATTTTCCTCGCGCCGCGCGAAGCCGAAGGTTTTTCGTCGGCTTTTCAGGCGGCAAAAGCGGCGAACATCCCCGTAATTTTGATTGACCGCGAAGCGACCGGAACGCCCGGCGTTGATTTCGTCACGGTTATTAAATCCGATTTCGTCAAAGAAGGAACCACGGCAGGTGAATGGCTGGCTAAACAAACAAACGGCAAAGCCGGAATCGTCGAGCTGAAAGGCACAACTGGCTCATCGGTTGCCAACGACCGCAGCAAAGGTTTTATGGATGCCATCGGTAAAAGCCCGGATATGAAAATCATCGCTTCGCAGGACGCGAATTTCACGCGCGCCGAAGGACAAAAGGTGATGGAAAATATCATTCAAGCGAAAGGTAAAGAAATCACCGCCGTTTACGCGCACAACGACGAAATGGCTTTGGGCGCGATTGCAGCTTTAAAAGCCGCGAATATGAATCCGGGCAAAGACGTGCTGGTCGTTTCGATTGACGGACAAAAATCGGCGCTGCAAGCCATCATCGCGGGCGATATGAACGCGACGGTCGAATGCAATCCGCGTTTCGGTCCGATTGCTTTCGACACACTCGAAAAATACTGGCGAGGCGAAAAAATTCCGCCGCAAATTATTAACGAAGACCGATTTTTCGATGCTTCGAACGCGGCGCAGTTTGTTGAAGAAGCTTATTAAATTTAAGTAAGTCAGTTGAAAATATGCTTGACTGGAAGGAACGCCAGCATCTTGCTGGCAAACGTCGCTCGAAGTGCTGCAACGCGCCCTTGATCAACGCACAATTTGAACGCCGCGCGTGTTCAAATGCCAGCAAGATGCTGGCGTTCCTTTATTTTGCTTGAGTTCTTAGCCGTAAATAACGCGAATTATTTTTTAAGCGTTTCGTGTTATTTGTCTGAAAAACAATTTATGACTAACGAGCCGCTACTGCGAATGCAGAACATCAGAAAGGTTTTCTCCGGCGTCGTCGCGCTTGACGATGTGAATTTCACTTTGGATCGCGGCGAAGTGCATTCGCTCGTCGGCGAAAACGGCGCGGGCAAATCAACTTTGATCAAAGTGATGACCGGCGCGTATTCGCGCGACGGCGGCGAGATGTTTTACGAAGGCAAAGCGGTAAATTTTCGTACGCCCGAAGAAGCGCAGAATTCCGGCGTCGTCGCCGTTTATCAGGAAGTCAATCTGCTGATGTTTCGTTCGGTCGCCGAAAATATGTTTTTAGGGCGCGAGCCGCGCCGTTTCGGTTTGATTGATTGGAATAAAATGTATCGGGAAGCGGGCGAAGTTTTGCAAAATTTGGGTTTGCAGATTGACCCGAAAGCCGTTTTAGGAAGTTTGAATATCGCATCCAGACAGATGATTGCGATTGCTCGCGGCGTTTCTTTGGGCGCGAAGATTCTTGTTCTTGATGAACCGACAAGTTCTTTGACCGAGCGTGAAGTTACGCTTCTATACGATGTAATTCGCCGTTTGAAGGCACAGGGAACGGGCATCGTTTATATTTCTCACCGCTTTGACGAGCTCTACGCCGTCTGCGACAAAGTAACGGTTTTGCGCGACGGGAAATTTATCGCTACGCGCCCGCTTGCCGGACTTGAAAGAATAGATTTGGTTTGTTTAATGCTCGGCAAACAGCGCGAAGATTTGGAAAAGAAAGGCGCGACCGCTTTTGGCGAACATCACGAAGCGCAAACTGCCGAACCGCTTCTGGAAACCGAAAATTTAACGCGCGGGCGGCGTTTGAGAAATGTTTCGCTTCGTGCCGGTCGCGGCGAAATTCTCGGAATGGCAGGACTTTTGGGCAGCGGCAGAACCGAAGTCGCCCGCGCGGTTTTCGGCGCGGATGAAATTGATCGAGGCAAAGTTTCGCTCGAAGGAAAACCTTTGAAATTAAACTCGCCGAACGATGCAATCAAAGCCGGAATTGCATTTTTATCCGAAGATCGCAAAGCAGAAGGCATCGTTCCCGAATGGTCGGTCAGGGAAAATATGACGCTCGCCGCCTTGCCCGCGCTGACGAATTTAGGCGTCGTATCGCGTGCAAAACAAAACGAAATCGTTGAGAAATTTATGCGGCGTTTGGGCATTAAAGCATCGAGCGGCGAGCAAAAAATTCGTGAATTGAGCGGCGGCAATCAGCAGAAAGTTTTGCTCGCACGCTGGCTTTGCAAAAACCCGAAATTTTTGATTTTGGACGAACCGACGCGCGGAATTGACATCGGCGCGAAGGGCGAAATTCAAAGTTTGATCAACGAACTTGCCGATGAGGGTTTGGGCGTTTTGATGATTTCTTCGGAACTCGAAGAACTCGTCGAAGGCAGCTCGCGCATCGTCGTAATGCGCGACGGCGAATTGGCGGCGGAACTGCGCGGCAAAGATATTTCGCAGGATTCGATTATTAACGCGATGGCGGAAACGAACTGATTTTAGGTTAAAGACTTAAATCATTGAAATTTCGTTGGATTCAAAATTAGTTTGCCCGTTGCTGCCGGTAGATATTGGGAGAAAAAATTATGAAAAAACGCATTTCCAGCCTTTACGTTTTGACCTTTGGGATTTTTTTATTTGTTTCCGGTTCCGCATTTGCTCAAGATGCGTCGCAGGTTGGAGGCAAAGTTGTAACCGGCATTGCGACGCTTTATGCGCTTGACCCGCTGGCGCGCACGTTGTGTTTTGGCGACGGACGCGAAGGCGGCGTGTTTCAACAGAACGAAACCAGAAACCGTTGCAGCGACATTGATTTTAATACATATAACGAAGGCAGTTTGACGGTCGGAATAGAAGGCGGGCGCGTCGGCTCAATAGTAGATTTAGGAAGCGCGACCGAACTGGAAAAACGTTACGGCTACAGCGAAACCGCCGGCAAAGGTCAGGGTTTTGCTTCGCTGCGCGTCGCGAACGGCAAAGTATTAGTTTTGAAAGATCGCCGAACCGGTAGCGAACAGGAATTAGCCGAGTCCGCATTATTGTTTGCTGAAAGCAAGAAGAGCGCAAGCGCGCCGGTAAAAATTGGAAGCATTTATTTGTTGCGTCTTACCGACCGAAACGACAAAAGTTTTGAGCGTATTGTGAAGCTGCTGGTTGTCGGTTACACGCCGAACGAATCCGTTACGATTCGCTGGCAAGTAATGTAAAAATCGGGTCGGCAAATCATTGAACTCAAGATTAGTTTCGTCAAGTGCGACTTTTGAAACTCAATGTTTCGCCTGCATCAATCCAGGCTTTATATCTGATTCAAAATTGAAATATGGCTGAAGCAATTACACAATCAATCGGGGCGAAACGCGCGACTTCAAGTTTTGCTGATTACGCGCCGACTTACGGCGCGGCAGCAGCACTCGTTTTATTGATTCTGGTGAATATCATTTTCACGCCGAATTTTGCCGACGTGGATAACTTTCGCAATATCCTCGTGCAAGTTACGCCAACGATGCTCGTGGCAATCGGGATGACGTTTGTGATTGCGACGGGCGGCATTGATTTGTCGGTCGGCTCCCTGATGGCGATTGCGTCGGCGGTGGCGGCAATATCATTAGATTACGGCGCGTATCCGGCGATTTTTGCAGCCTTAGTGGTTGTCACTTTAACGGGCGCGTTCAGCGGCTGGCTGATTTCGGCTTTTAAGATTCAGCCGATTATCGTGACGCTCGCGCTGTTGATTGCCGGACGCGGCGTCGCGCAGGTGATTAGCAACGGCGGGCAGCTTATTCCATTTTCCAATCCGAGTTTTGAATTCTGGGGCAAAGATTCGCTCTTTGGCATTCTGCCCGTGCCGATTTTCGTGATGGCTTTGATTATCGGGCTGGCAATTTTCGTTTTGCGGGCGACGATTTTCGGGCGGCACGTCATCGCCGTCGGCGGCAATGAAAACGCGGCGCGGCTGTCGGGCATTTCGGTTAACCGCACGAAAATAATGGTTTACGCTTTAAGCGGATTACTAGCGGGAATTGCCGGTTTGATTTACACGGCGCGTCTGGGCGCATCCGACGCATCGCAAGTCGGGCAGACGATTGAACTCGACGCAATTGCCGCAACGGTCGTCGGCGGAACGGCTTTAACCGGCGGACGCGCGACCGTTATCGGCACGGTCATCGGCGCGCTGATTATGCAAATCATCACGACGAGCTTCAATATGAACGGCATCAAGTTTTCATACGCGCTCGTCATAAAAGCGGCGATTATCATTTTCGTCGTTTATTTGCAGCGTCCGAAATCGCATTAAATAGTTGGACAAAATTAAGTTTAAAAAAGGAACGCCAGCATCTTGCCGGCAACCGCTTTGCCGGCAAGATGCTGGCGTTCCATCGGCAACAAAATATTTATAGTTTAGTATTTGCTCGACTACTTAAACGAATAATTTTTATGGTTAAACTACAGAAAATCCGTCAATCGTTCGCGCTAATTTTATTATTGTGTTTCGCCGTTACCGCGCAGTCGCGCTGGACAGAAAAACAGGCGAATGATTGGTATGCGAAACAACCGTTTCTGGTCGGCTCGAACTACGTTCCGGCGTCGGCGATCAACGAACTTGAAATGTGGCAAGCCGACACTTTCGACCCGAAACGCATTGATTTGGAACTCGGCTGGGCGGCAAGTTTGGGGATGAATACGATGCGTGTTTTTCTGCACGATCTGGCGTATCAGCAAGACCCGGAAGGATTTAAAAAGCGGCTCGATCAATTTCTCGACATTTCCGCGAAACATAAAATCCGACCGATGATCGTGCTTTTTGATTCGGTTTGGGACCCGAATCCGCAAATCGGTAAACAGCGCGTTCCGCGTCCGGGAATTCATAATTCAGGTTGGGTGCAATCGCCGGGCGCAAAGGCTCTGGCGGATCCGGCGGAATATCCGCGCCTTGAAAAATACGTCAAAAGTGTCGTCGCCGCATTTGCCAAAGACGAGCGCATTCATTCGTGGGACATCTGGAATGAGCCGGACAATCGCAACGGCAACGATTACGCCAAGCAAGACCCGCCGAATAAAATCGAATTGGTCAACAAACTTTTGCCGCTCGCATTTGGTTGGGCGCGGGCAGCGAATCCGACGCAGCCGCTTACGTCCGGCGTTTGGAAAGGCGATTACGTGAACGCGGAAAAATTCGATTCGACCGAGCAGATTCAAATTGATAACTCGGATTTCGTGACGTTTCATTCTTACGAACCCGCGGACGAATTCGCGAAAAGGATTTTGTTTCTGCAAAAGTTGAATCGCCCGATTATGTGTACCGAATATATGGCGCGACCGCGCGGTTCGACGTTTGTCGCTATTTTGCCGGTCGGAAAACGCTATAACGTCGGGATGATAAATTGGGGCTTTGTCGAGGGCAAATCGCAGACGATCTATCCCTGGGATTCGTGGGAACGCCCGTATGTCGAATATGAACCGTGGATTTGGTTTCACGACGTTTTCCGAACCGACGGCACGCCGTATCTGCGCGAAGAAACCGAATTGATCAAACGGATTACCGGAAAGACGAAAGCGCAGACGGCTGGAACGCGTTAATAAAATAAATTAGCCACAGATTTACACGGATAGACGCGGATTTATGAGGAGAAAATTTACAGGAATGAAGAGGATAAAAGTAAAATGTATAAAGGTTATTTTATCGCAACCTATCTCCTTTATCCGATTAAAAATATCCGCGTTCATTTGTGTAAATCTGTGGCTAATTTTCTTTTGTGCAAATTCGTTCTCGCAAACTTACACGAATCCGGTGATCGCCGGAGATTTTCCTGACCCGTCGGTGATTCGCGTCGGCAAAGATTATTATGCGGCGGCGACGAGCGGCGATTGGTCGCCGTTTTTCTCGATTGCTCATTCGCGCGATTTAGTAAACTGGCAAATCGTCGGTTCGGTTTTTCCGAAAAAACCGGCTTGGGCGAAGGGCGATTTTTGGGCGCCTGAATTGGCGATGGATAAAGGGAAATTTTACGTTTTCTATACGGCGCGCCGCGACGACGGAAAGGGCAAAAAAGGAACTTTGTGCGTCGCGGTTGCGGTTTCCGATAAGCCCGACAGTGATTATGTGGATAAGGGAGCGTTGGTTTGTCAGGAAATGGGTTCGCTTGACGGATTTTTTATACGAGACGAAAACGATAAACCGTTTCTGGTTTGGAAGGAAGACGGAAACGATCGGCAGCAACCGACGTGGCTTTACGCGCAACAGCTTGATGAAAATTTAACCAAACTCATCGGCAAACCGAAAAAACTTTTCCGCAACGAAGGTTCGGGCTGGGAAAATCACGTCATCGAAGGCGCGGATATTGTCCGCAAAGACGGCTGGTTTTATATGTTTTATTCGGGCAACGCCTGTTGCGGTCGTTCGTGCAATTACGCGCTCGGCGTAGCGCGCTCGAAAACTCTGTTGGGAAAATGGGAAAAAAATCCGGCGAATCCGATTTTAGCAGCGAACGAAACGTGGCAATGTCCGGGACACGGCACGATTGTCAAAACGCCGGACGGCGAGGATTTTCTGCTGTATCACGCTTACCGCAAACGCACCGACGCTTTTAACATCGGGCGCGAAGCTCTGCTCGATCGAGTTGAATGGACGAAAGACGGTTGGGCGGCAATCAACAATGGAAAAGGCGCGTCCGATTCGGCAAATCTGCCTTTCTCGTCAATTAAGCAGGAAAGAAATTCTATTTTTATTGACGAGTTTAACGATTCAACTTTAAGCCCGAATTATCAACTGCCGCTCGCGCCGTCCGAAGAAATTGATCTGAAAGCCGGAACTCTGGCGTTCAGCGCAAGCGATACGAGCGAAGCCGTCGTCGCCGCGCGAACAGTTTCGGGCGATTATACGGCGACCGTTTCGATAAAATCGGCGAATTTGGCGGTTGATGAAATCGTCGGGCTTGCCGGTTACAGTTGGCGCGGCAATGCTGTCGGAATCGGATTCGGTTTGGGAAAAGTTTCCGTTTTCCGGCGCGAAAACGGTAGACAGGAAATCGTGGCGAGCGCAAACATTACAAAGGCGGAAAACATTTATTTGCGAATGACGGCGAAAGGCGGCGAGTCGTATCAATTCGCTTACAGTTTAGAGGGAAACAATTGGACGGATTTGGGAAAACCGATTGTCGGCAGCCACGTCGAAGGCGCGCGAGTCGCCTTAACGCACGTCGGGAAAGCCAGAGAAGCCAGATTTGATTGGTTGAAAATTGTGCAGAACTGAAAAAATTTATGAGCCAAACCGAAACATTAAACGAAGTTAACACGGACGCGAGCCGTTCGATGCGCCAGAAAGTCGGTTCATTTTTGCAGCAGCAGGGCGCGCTTGTGATGCTTGTCGTTGTCTGCATCATTGGCTTTGCGCGTTACGAAGCGTTTCTCACGCCGGAGAATTTGCTGAATGTTTTGCGCCAGAATTCGATGCTCGGTCTGGTCGCGCTCGGAATGACGTTTGTGATTTTGACCGGCGGCATAGATTTATCGGTCGGCGCGATTCTCGCGGTTGCGGGCGTGATTGCGGCAAATCTCGCCGACCGCGGATTGATTATCGCGCTTGTCGCGGCGGTCGGCGCGGCGACGATTTTAGGTTTAGTCAACGGTTTGGTGATTGCAAAGGGGCGAATTCAGCCGTTTATCGTAACTTTGGCGATGATGATTGCGGCGCGAGGTTTGGCTCTCGCGGCGACGGGCGAGCAATCGGTCAGGATTACCGGCACGAACGAAGGTTTTAACTGGCTCGGTCGCGGTTTAATCGGTGATTTTTTGCCAGTGCCGATTGCAATTTTAATCGTCGCCTTTGCGTTTGGCTGGCTGGTATTAAATCATACAAGATTCGGGCGTAACGTTTTCGCCGTCGGCGACAACGACGAAGCCGCGCGTTTGATGGGACTCAATATCAGCCGCGTCACCATCGCGGTTTATGCGATCAGCGGCGCGTTAGCCGGACTCGCGGGCGTGATTCTCGCGTCGCGTTTAGGAACGGGACAGCCGGTCGCCGGCGTTGGTTGGGAACTCGACGCGATTGCGGCGGTCGTTATTGGCGGAACGCTTCTCACGGGCGGTCAGGGCAGCGCGGTTTCAACGCTCGTCGGCGTGCTGCTGCTCGGCGTGATTTTTAATTTATTTAACCTCGAAGGGCAAATCAGCCCGTGGTGGCAGCTCGTTTTGCGCGGCGTGATTTTATTGTTCGTCGTCGTGGTGCAGAACCGTCTGACGAAATTGAAATAGAAAATTTATTTGAGATAATTATCCATAGATTTCACCGAGTAAAGCGGGTCTTGAAATTAATATATTTGCCAATTTCGTTTTACCTAAACGTTAATTTTCCAATCGTTTATGCGCTACAACAAATCCGAAATCGAGCAATTCACGCACGAAGCCGTCACGCTCGGACAATGCGTTTTGCGCGGGCATTTTCCGGCGGAAAAATTGCGCCGCTGGAACGAAGAATTTCAACCGCTGCTGGCGGCGCACGTCGAGCGTGAGCGAGGAAACGAAAATCGCGGCGCGAATCGTTATTATGTCACTCTGCCGTTTGCTGCGCCGTTTGCCGACGAGGAAATTTTTTGCGACCCGGACGTTTTAGCAATTGTCGAAAATCTCGTCGGGAAAGATTTCGTGATGTGCCAGCTTGCCACCGACACGCCTTTTAAAGGTTCGGATTATCAAGATTTGCACCGCGACGCGCCGCCGCTTTTTCCTGAATTAAATACGGAAACGCCGTCGTTTCAGCTTGCTGTTAATTTTCCGCTCGTTGATGTAACGGAAGACAACGGACCGTTTGAGACGACTTACGGTACGCATCTGATGGCGAAAGAAATTGGTTTGCGTAAGATTGAATCGGGTGAAATTAAAATTGAAAAACTTTTAATGAATGTTGGCGATTTAATGATTCGAGACGTGCGGGCGATTCATCGCGGAACACCGAACAAAACCGACGAACCGCGCCCGATGTGCGTTATTGGTTACAGTCGCCGCTGGCTGTTTCGACCGGAAGTTTCTATTAGAATTCCGCGCGCGACCTGGAACAATCTTTCTGAAAAGGCGAAACATATTTTGCGGTTTAACCCGCGCGTCGAATCGTTCGACGAAGTTGATACGCGCGAAGTTTATCAGGCTTTTGCTTATTAAAATACGAATGGAAAACGAAGAAAAACAATTGGCAGCAACAGTCGGCGAAATGCACAAACGGCTCGAAACGATGGCTGACGGCAAGCGCTATATAATTTATTATACGTTCGACTCGGAAGAAAAAACTTTGCAGCAAAACGAGGTGCAGGATAATGTCTGAACTTCGTTGGAATCCGCTTTTGGGCGAATGGACGGTGACGGCGACGCACCGGCAAGACCGCACGTTTTTTCCGCCGCCCGGATATTGTCCGCTGTGTCCGACCGTTCCGGGCGGTTTTCCGACCGAAGTCACCGAACCGACTTACGATATTGTAGTTTTTGAAAATAAATTTCCGAGCCTGCAATCGAATCCGCCAGCACCCGCCGTTGAAGGAAGCGAGCTTTATCCGGTGCGTCCGGCGCAGGGCGTCTGTGAAGTCGTCGTTTATACACCCGAACACGATTCGAGTTTAGCGCAGCAGCCGGTCGCGCAGATTTATAAATTATTGCAGGTTTGGCAGAACAGATTCGACGATTTGAACCGGCTTGATTTTGTCGAATACGTTTTTATTTTCGAGAACAAAGGCGAAGCCGTCGGCGTGACTTTGCCGCATCCGCACGGGCAGATTTACGCTTACCCGTTCGTGCCGCCGCGAATGGCGCAAAAGGTCAAACAATGCCGCGAGCATCGAGAAAAAACCGGCGTGAATTTGATTGCGAACATTTTGGCGGATGAGCGGCAGAACAAAAGTCGGACGGTCGCCGAAAACGATTCGTTCACCGCGCTCATCCCGTTTTTCGCGCGTTACCCGTATGAACTGCACATTTACCCGAATCGTCACGCCGAGGCGTTGACCGATTTTTCATTGAAAGAGCTGCGCGATTTGGCGGCGATTTTCAAACAAATTTTGACGGCGTTCGATAAACTTTTTGATGTGAGTTTTCCTTATATTATGGCAATGAACAACCGCCCGTCCGACAATGCGAATTACGATTCGTTTGATTTTCATATCGAATTTTATCCGCCGATGCGAACCGCGACAAAGTTGAAATTTTTAGCGGGCAGCGAAGCCGGCGCGGGAATGTTTATTAACGACACTTTGCCGGAAGAAAAGGCGGCGGAACTGCGCCGTCTGGTCGAGCCGGTCATCTGGTGAGAAAACTTATAATGACGTTAAATCTCAAAAATTTACGCGCCGATTTTCAAAAACTTTATGACCGCAAGCCGCGATTTTTTCGCGCTCCGGGCAGAGTCAATCTAATCGGTGAACACACCGATTACAACGGCGGTTTCGTTTTGCCGATGGCAATCGAGCGCGGAACGACCGTTGCCGCTGCACGACGCGAAGACAGAAAAATTTTAGTTCGTTCGGCGAATTTGAACCAGACGGGCGAAATAGATTTGAACGAACCGGAACAGGCAAGGCGCGGCTCTTGGCTGGATTTCGTGGAAGGCGTAGCGCGGATTTTGGAACGCCGCGAAGTGAAATTGAGCGGAGCGGAATTATTGATTGATTCGGATGTGCCGACGGGCGCGGGACTTTCTTCGTCAGCCGCGCTGGAAATCTCCGTCGGATTAGCATTGACCGAAATTTCCGGCAGTCCGGTTGATCGAATTCAGCTCGTGCTTGCCGGACAAGCCGCTGAACACGAATTTGTCGGCGCGAAGGTCGGGATTATGGATCAATATGTTTCCGCTTTGGGGCGACGCGAACACGCGCTGCTAATTGACTGCCGCAGTCTGGAAGCCAGCCAAATTCCGTTTGCCGGAAGCGACGCGGCGATTGTAATTTGCAATTCAAACGTCAAACACGAACTTGCCGCCTCCGAATACAATACGCGCCGCGCCGAGTGCGAAAAAGCGGTCGAGATTTTGCAGCAGTTTTTGCCCGCAATTGCGCAGTTGCGCGACGTGAGCGTTGATGATTTTCAGCAATATGCCGAACATCTGCCGGAAATTGTCAGAAAACGCTGCCGCCACGTCGTGACGGAAAACGAGCGGACTTTGAACGCCGCCGAAGCCTTGAAGAAAAATGATTTCGCCGAATTCGGGCGATTGATGTGGCTCTCGCACGCGAGTCTGCGCGACGATTATGAGGTAAGCTGTCGTGAACTTGATTTGCTGGTCGAAATCGCTTCCGGGTGCGAAGGCGTTCTCGGCGGGCGAATGACCGGCGGCGGCTTCGGCGGCTCGACCGTTAATCTGGTGCGAAAAGATTTGGTTGAAGATTTTACGGAAATAATTTCCGACCGCTACGTGAAGGAAACGAACGTCGAATTGTCAATTTATATTTCCGATGCGGCGGACGGAGCAAAAGAATTAATTGATGGAAATCATTGAGCACTTAAATTTGCCGAACTGCGCGCGCCTTTCAAACGGTGAAGCTGAAGTCGTCGTGACGACCGATGTCGGACCGCGAATTATCGGTTATGCTTTGGTCGGCGGCGAAAATGTTTTAGGTCTGCACCCGGAAGCGAAAGTCGAAACCGCGCTCGGCGAATTTAAACCATACGGCGGACATCGCCTTTGGATTGCGCCGGAAAATATGCCGAATTCCTATGCTCCCGACAATGCTCCGGTCGAATATCATTTTGACGAGCGAAAAAATTCTATCCGTTTAATCCAGCCAATCGAATCGGTCACGAAAACGCAAAAGGAAATCGTCGTCAAGCTCGATGAAATTGGAAGCGGCGTTTCGATCAATCACAAAATTACTAATTGCGGAACGGTAACAATCGAGTTGGCGGCGTGGGCTTTAACGGTGATGCGCGGCGGCGGCGTTTGCGAAATTCCTAATGAGCCTTACGCCTCTTATGGCGGCGAAACCTTGTTGCCCGTCAGAAATTTGACCGTTTGGTCTTACACTGATTTATCGGATTCGCGCTGGTCTTTTGACCGCGAATTCATTCGATTGCGCGTTGACGAGCATAAATCAGAGCCGCAGAAAATCGGCGTTCTGAACAAACAGGGCTGGGCAAAATATCGCCTTAATGACGTGGTTTTCACCAAACGATTCGGTTTCAAGGAAAGTAAAATTTACCCCGATATGAATTCAAATACCGAATTGTATACGGCAGGCTCTTTCGTGGAAATTGAATCTTTATCGCCGCTGCAAAAACTCAAACCGAACCAAACAATTGAACACACCGAACAATGGCAGCTCGAATTCGTCTGAGTTGGATTTTGTCTGCAATCATAAAAAATGAAACGATTATTTTATGCGAGTATTTTAGCCTTGATTGCTTTTGAAGTCCTCAATGTTTATTTCATAATGCCGTTTCCCGGCAGTCAGCGCGTCAACAACATCGGCACGGCATATTTTCTTTACAATTGGCGGTGGATGTTTCGCGTTGTGCTCGGTTTATTGATTTTGCTCGGCGCCTCTGCCATTTTCAAAAAATCCAAATGGCATCTGCTTGGTCTGTTTCCGTTAATTGTCGTCACTTACTTTTTCAACTTTAGATTCTCCGCCGATCAGATGTTTCTCGAACCTGAACAATTAGTGCTGAAAAGCGCGGCTGAAAACGTCGTCAATCTCGACCGGCAAATTATCGGAGTCGCGGAAAACGAGCAGGCGAAAGCCTATCCGATACAATTTATCGCTTATCATCATAAAGTGCGGGACACGCTTGGCGACAAACCGATACTCGTCACATACTGCACGGTTTGCCGGACGGGAAGAGTTTTCGAGCCTTTGGTTAACGGCAATTTTGTCGCCTTTCGGCTGGTCGGAATGGACAAATTCAACGCGATGATTGAAGATTCCGCAACAGGAAGCTGGTGGCGGCAGGCAAACGGCGAAGCGGTCGGAGGCAGTCTGCGCGGTCGGAAATTGCCGGAAGTGAGATCAACCCAAACCACGCTCGCGCAATGGCTCGAACTCTACCCGGACAGTTTGATAATGCAGCCTGACGAGCGATTTGCGGCGAAATACGAATCTTACAGCGAATATGAAAACGGTCAAGGCAGTGAACTGACCGGCAGAAACGATGCTTCCTGGGAAGATAAATCGTGGGTCGTTGGAATCGTCATTGAAAACTCTGCCAAGGCATACGATTGGAATCGGCTGCAAACCGAGCGTTTGATTAACGATGAAGTTTCAGGAGTTCCCATCGTTCTGGCTCTGGCGCGCGACGATAAGAGTTTCTTTGCCTTTGAGCGTCCGGCTAAAGATGTAATTTTCACTTTCAGGGATGAGCATCTGCTCTCGGATAAACTCGTTTATAATCTGGCGGGAAAGCCGTTAGGCGAAACGGCGCAAGCATTAAAAAGAATTAATGCTTATCAGGAATTCTGGCATAGCTGGCAAACTTTTCACCCGAACACCGAAAAATAAAATCCAGGTCAGTAGTGAATTCGCCGCCTTATAAAAAGCTAAGGCAGCCGCATCGGGCTGATCGGGTTCGGGTCGAGCGGCGGAGTTAAATCATTTTGCTCGGCAAAGGCAAAAAACAGCGCTGATAGCGGGGCGAGTCCTAAGAGAGCATAGCCGGGAAATCCAGCGGGTATGATTTCATCTTGGGCGCAGTCAGTCGGCTCTTCAATAATTTCAATTTTTGTTTCCGTGATTATGCGTTTGTCATCCGTCGGCGGAAGCTGCTTTTTATCATCGTCGCCATCTGGAGTTTGCAAACCCGAATTGTCTATACACAATCCATTGGAACCCTTTAAAGGCGGTTTTTCCTCTTTACCGGAAATTTCCGTTGGTTGAAGCGGTTTTGTTGAAACAGAGTTTGCCGAAACTGTCGTCAAACTTATTGCAAATATAAGGAACAATGAGAGTAAATTTTTAATCTTAGTATTTCGCATCATTTTCACCTTTTGTAACTTCTCGGCATTCTAAATCATCCAGTTTCCAATCGTAAGTTTTAGATTAACAAGCAAATGTCGAGCGTTGTCGTAAAATACTGTCCAGTTAAAATTTACAATAGCAGATAAACTCCTAAAACAAAAGATTTTCCTGAAAAGCTCTTGCTTTCTGTCTTTCAACCAAAGGTAATTTTACCACTCATTCAAATTCCGTATATTATAAGCAAGCCCATAACAATAATTCAATACTAAATTTAACTGTTCCTGAGAAGGCAATTAAGCCTGACATATAAATGGCTTACCGTTTTTAACAGTCAAGCATTGGCGAAATTCCGCTATAAGGTATTTTCACGGCTCAAGTTTCTATCAATAAACTTTATGTTAATTGAGGAAAGTTGATTTTAGTTTTCGAGAAAGAGCGAGTAAAAAAGGTGGCGCACAAATCATAAATCTTTCTTTTAACAGAATTTTATTAACCGAAATGGCGCGTAATAATGTTTTTTTAGGTGTCGGAACCAGGCAGGTGCAAGCTGATTCAGCATCGGTGAGCAGTCAGAATTGTCAGACTTTTGAAGAAATAGTATTGAATAAGAAACTTACTGAGGAAATGTTCTCGCCCGATTAATTTTTGCTTGTAGAATAAACAGATAAACTTTTCGGAAGCTATTAAAAATTTGCAAAGGCTTTGACTGATGCTGCCTCAGATGAAGCAATCGTAATCCGAATCAATAGTTGGTTTTTGACGGTATTTTGTCCGGTGACTAAAAGTAAAAGTTTAAGTTGAATAAATCCGTCCTTGACTCTACAAATTATGCTCTTTATAGCATAACTTAAACCATACTATTAAATGTTTAACTCGCCAAATACTCAATTGAACCACTAGGATAAGGTTCAGTTAGTCCTTTTCTCCATAAAAAATTGTCCATCTGCCCGATATACCTGCCTGCCGATTTATTGTAATTATTTATAGTGCCAACAATTTCGAGTGGTAATTCGAGCAGGTTGAATGTTTAGCCTTTGCCATTTTCGTATTTTCAACACCTTATATTGAACTTACATCATCAAGTAGTGTTAATATCTATCTTTAATAAGATTATTAAAGTTTCCCCATGCTTGATGTGAATAGCAATCGGCTTGCGTTCGCAGACAACGTTTACGGGTGCTGCTTATGTTGGTAAGAAATATCTAAATTTAACCGGCTATTATTATTATAGTAAAAATTATGAAAATGAACGTATCCTTCTTACGCCCCCATTTGTGTGAAGATGAAATTGACGAAGTAGTAAAAACCCTGCGTTCAGGTTGGCTGACCACAGGACCGCAAGTTAAAAAATTCGAGCAGGAATTTGCCGCCGCCGTTAACGCTAAATTTGCAGTTGCACTCAACTCTTGCACTGCCGCCCTTCACTTAGCCGTCGAAGCTCTCGGTTTGCGCGAAGGACAGGGTGTTTTAGTGCCAACAATGACTTTTGCAGCATCGGCTGAAATTATTCTTTATAAAAACGCCATTCCGATTTTGGTTGATTGCGATCCGCAAACCGGAAATATGGATCTGGCAGATGCCGAGCTAAAACTCCAATCCTTCAAAGAGGGACGGTTGCCGTTTCAAGATGCTCCGGGTGAGGAAGTGGTCGGTATTATTCCGGTTCACGTTGGCGGCTATATGCTCGATATTGCCGCGATTAAAAGTTTTGCCAGCAAGCACGACCTCTGGATTGTCGAAGATGCGGCGCACGCTTTTCCGGCAGCCTGGCGACCGGACGAAAAGGCTGAGTGGCAGCAGTGCGGTGAAAACACGGCAACCGTCACCTGCTACTCGTTTTATGCGAACAAGACGATTACCACCGGCGAAGGCGGAATGGCTGTTACCGATAATGAACAGTTGGCGTCGCGTATTCGCTTAATGTCGCTTCACGGTTTATCGCACGATGCCTGGGGACGATATTCAGGCAAAGGCGCGTGGGATTATAAGATCGTGTCGCCCGGCTATAAATACAATTTGACCGACATTGCCGCAGCAATCGGTCTTCACCAACTCGCGCGGGCTGAGGAGATGAGAGTGCAGCGCGAAGAAGTCGCTCGCAGCTATTTTGATGCGTTTAGTAATATCAAGGAAATTGAACTGCCCGTTTGGAACGACAACCGCATTCATTCGTGGCATCTGTTTCCGCTGCGGCTGAAAGTCGAAGAACTTTCATTTGACCGAAACGCATTTATGGACGAACTTAAAAATCGCGGAGTCGGATGCTCGGTTCACTGGCGACCGCTTCATTTGCATCCGTTGTATATGAATAAATTCGGCTGGCAGGAAAAGGATTTTCCAGTTGCCTCGCACCTCTGGACGCGCTTGGTCAGTTTGCCGATTTTCTCTTCGATAACCGCGAATGAATTAAAGTATGTCGCCAACACGGTAACCGATTTGTGCAGAAAACCCGTTTATCAAACTCAAAAATACTCTATCGCAGCATAATGGAAACGAATAACACTTCACCTACCGGAATTCCGAGACCAATCGAAGCAATTCTTGCTGTCGGCGCTTTAATTGTTTTTGTTCCTGTGCTGTTGCTTGTGGCGATTTTGATAAAAATTTCCGACCGTGGTCCGGTTCTGTTCATTCAGCGACGAATCGGCGTAGGCGGTCGGGAATTTCGTCTATACAAATTCCGCACGATGCGCTCATCCGTCGCCGGTTCGCTGGTAACTGCCGCAACCGACAAACGCATTACGCGGCTGGGCAAAATGCTTCGCAGGACAAAACTTGACGAGCTTCCTGAACTATGGAATATAATTCGCGGCGAAATGTCGTTCGTCGGTCCGCGACCTGAAGTTCCCGATTTTGTTGATTTAAATGATCCGCTTTGGATGGAGATTTTGAAAGCCAGACCGGGTTTGACTGATCCTGTGACTCTGAAGTTACGTAACGAGGAAATTCTTTTGTCGAACGTCGCCGATAAAGAGGCTTATTACAGAGAGGTTTTGCAGCCTTATAAAATGAAGGGATATGCTAACTTTGTGCAGAAAAGAAGCTGGAAGGCGGATCTGAAAATTATTTACAAAACAGTTAAATTAGTTATCGTGCCTAAAATCGCTCATCTGCCGAGTCACGAAGAAATTCGATTGCTGATTTTCGATTAGTCTTTTTTGTTTTGGTCTTTTCTCTTGCGTGTGGCTTCTTGTAAAGCGTGTGGTTTAATTAAGACTGAACCGCGCGCTTTGCACAAAACAAATCTAAAAACTCGCCAACCATTTGCACTTCTGTATAATCCACCGATTCGTTTTCTTATCAAAACATTTCACTGTCTGTTAATTTTTTTTAGCGACAAGTTATCCAGCCAGAGAGTGCCGAAAGCCGGACATTGACCGCCTGCCGCGCAATTTAACCGTTGAAGAACGACAGTCACCGCTTCGGTTTGATCTGCCGGGTTAACGTCAACAGTATAATTCTGCCACTCGTTAGTTGTTGATTTTATAGGAGTTGATTGACCGATAACCTTTTTTGAAACGGCGTCAAGTACTTTAATAAAGGGCAAGCCGCCGGTAGTCAATTCTTCCGTCCGAGCAGCAAATGTTAAGTTGTATTTTTGAGCGGGCGCATCGCCGAGGAGCGCGAGTTGCGAGAGAATCGCCGTATTGTAATTGGAATTTCCGGCAAACTGTATTTTTATCGCTACCTTCCCGGAAGAAAAAATCTTTTGGTCAACCGAAACACCGATGTTTTCGTCATCGGTTACTCTCCAGCCGAAGCTATCGGCGAGTGGATTAATTTCAGCTTCAAAATTTCCGTTCAGAATAACATCATTTTCCGATGACGGCTGAAGTTTGGAATTTCTTTCTGATGCCCAGACGGAATAGGCTAAAGAAAAATCTTTATTTTCAATCAAACGTCTGACAAATTCTTCTTTGCTACTGTCATCCAATTCATCGCCGAGCAAAAATGCTTTCGTTCCGTCCGCCATCATCCGGTGTTTGAGAAAGTAAAAGGCTGCTTCTTTGCGTGCAGCGGTGGAGTTTAATTTAACGGCTTTTTCAACGGCAACCGGGTCATTGCGAAACGTCCGGCGAGCACGGTGCAGAACTTCGCGCAGCAAACTCGAATCAATGGCTGCCGCCTGACTCAAATGGTCAAACGCTTGCTCGGTATCGCCGGTTTTCAGGTAAAGCTGTCCTTTATACCACTGCGGTTGAGCGTAGTTCGGAGCCAGTGCGGAAGCACGGTTATATGATTCATGCGCCGCGGTGAAATCGTTTAATTTATATTGAGCGTATCCGAGGCGAATCCATAAAAGATAATCGTCCGGTCGCCGCTCGATTGCTAACTTGAAATTGCTCGCGGCTTCATCGAAATTACCTTTTTGCAGCGCCAGCACTCCGCGAGTTTTGTAGGCTTCCGCGTTTGCGTCGTCATATTCAATTGCTTCAGTCGCTTTGACATCGGCTCTGAGAAATCTCGCATCGCTGGCGAAATACTGCGATAATCCCTGCTCGATGCTGGTAAACGCCGCCCATATTAAAAAACAGGTCAGAAATACCGCAACTATATTATTTACAGCAAAAAGTTTTTTTATCCCCGGTAAAATCTGCATAAATGATATTTCCGAATCCCTACCGAATAGCTGAGGTTTTCGGCTCAATAAAGCGGCAAACTAACCTGTTCGCTATAGGTTGAGCGTCCACCGATTGCGGCTGCTCGCCTTGCTCGTCTGTCTTCTTTCAGCCGCGCCGTGACTCTTCGCTTACCGCTATTATTAAGCTCACACCGGTCGTTAAATTGTAAAGCCTGATTATAATTCAAAAGCGAAAGTTCGAGATCACCTTTTATTTCATAACAGGCTCCCAGATAGTAAAAGGACTTTTCCTCAGCGCCGTGTTCCTGTAAAGAACGGTTGAAAACCGCCAGACAATCATCATATTCTTCGAGTATATAAAATAATTTTCCGAGCGAATAGTATGGATTGAGCGGCACAAATTCTTTTGGAGAATCGGCGAAAAATTGCCGCAGAATATTTGTCAGCGATTTAACTAAAGTCGAGTTTGCCGATTCCAAAGCAATATAAATCGCATCATCGAGAAAATAGAGCAAAAGCGGGTCGTATTTTTTGCCTGACGTTAAATTTATAAAATCTTCAACAAACTCCGCCCGTCGCGACTCGTATCTTGTTCCCCGAATTATAATCTTTGCCGTTTGCAGGTTAATCGAATTGTTGAATGCGCGATACAGACGACAGCAAGCGCGAACAAGCATCCGACGAGCAAGGCGGTTATCAGGCTCAAGGATTAAGGATTCCTTGTAGCATTCGACGGCTTCAAGATAAAGATTCTTACCGTTATACGCATCGCCAAGAATTTTATGCGTTTGAGGATTGCCTAAATTCAAAGACCGGGCTTTTTGTGCGTAAAAAAGTGCTTTATCGAATTCTCCGGTCAAAAGATACAAGCGGGCTAATTCGGTGAGCGGTTCTTCGTGGTGCGGATCAAGCATATAAGCCCGTTTAAAGCACCGACGAGCAGACTGAATACTATTCATTCGCGCCAGAATCTCGCCTTTCAGATTCCAGGCGGCAGCCGAATACCGATTTGCCAGAAGTACTTTTTCAATATACGCCAGAGCCTCGCTGTGTTTTTCGAGAGCGCAGAGAACGCGGGCGCGAGAAAACAAAACCGGATAGGAAAGTTGCCATCCGTCGGCAACAGCCTGTTTGCTGAGCGTGTCGGCTAAATCAGTCTGATTCAAAGCCGAATAGATAACGGCTTTATAACCGCAAATTTCGTTTGCTGAATTTTTAACTTTACCAATTTCTTCCAGACAGTTTCGGGCTTTCTCAAACTCTTTAAGAATTACAAAAGAATGGGCGCGTTCGAGATTTTCGCTCGCGAGTGCCGTCGTCGCTGTTTCAGATGGAATTGTTTCTCCTGTTTCATCAAACGCGATTGAAACGAGTTGATTTTCAATTGCCTGAAAACTTTTCGGTCGCTCGTCAGGCGCTTTTGTCAGGCACGATAAAATTAAATTTTTTAAGCCTTCAGGAATCTCCTTACATTCAAGCGCTGGAAACGTCGGTTCTTCAAATTTATGATACTCGATAAAATTCTCGCGCGTTAAATTGCCGACGAGCGGTTTGCTCCCGATCAACATCTCGTAAAGAGTGACGCCGAAAGAGTAAATATCACTTCGTTCGTCAACGAGCGACGATGAATCAAACATCTCCGGTGCCATATAGTGCAATGTTCCGCCCTTCTGATTGCTGACGACTTTTTCCTCTTTACCGGCGAACTCATCTACGAAATGACTTTCGCCGCGCTGCGATTGTTTAGAGGGTTGAATCAAACCGCCTGTCTGAGATAAGCCAAAATCCGTGAGTTTTAGCACTCCTTGTTTAGTAATCAAACAATTCGCCGGTTTAATATCACCGTGCCGAAAACCCGGAAATACTTTTTTAGCGTGCGTCATTGCGCGGCAGATGCCGATGGAGTATTTTATCGCCGTCAGTAGGGGAAGCGCGCCCGATTTGAGTTGTGAGCTTAAATTATTTCCCGGCACGTATTCGTTCAAAATGTGAAGGCGATTCTTAATATAATAAACCGAATGAGCAGTTACCAAATTCTGGTGATAACCGAGCGATAGCCAGATTCGGGCTTCGCGTTCAAGTTTTTTATTCTGTATCCGGTCGGTTTTATATAAAGCGCGGCTGGTTTTAAGACAGTAGGCTTTCATCTGCGTTCGGTCAATAACCGTATATGCATTTGAATATCCGCCCGATTGCACGCCGCATACTTGAAACAAACGGCAACTGCCGGTGTATGTCACGGCGTGTATTCGGTCGCCGACCTTATATCTCGCTCCTTCCTGCGGTTCTTCGATGGGCGAAACAAGCGCCAGTTTTAAGTTGTCATCCGTTAAAATAAACGAAATTTCCCGGCTCTTATGTTTCAGCCAGTCGGTCAGACGCTTAAACCCGAATCCGATACGCTCACGATATGAAAAACAGGCAGCAATAGAAGAATCGTTTAGTTTCAACTCATTAAATAGTAAATTTTCATTCATCCCTAATCATAAAAAAGTAAATTTCGCTGACCATACTCTTAAAGCAGGACTTTCTTTAAAACGCCGAAGCGGATTGGAACGTAATCTTCTTGCCTGCGCTCCAATCTGCTTCCGCGTTTTTCAGCTAATTTTTACAAAGTGAGAAAGTTATATCAATTTCAGAAATTCCGTCAGAAGGTAAGAACCGGATGAACGCACCATTAATCGCCCGCGTAGTGTCGCAGTAAAACACTTGAAGTTTTTCACTCCGTTTAAGGCTATCACCAAAAATTAAAATGCAAATAGTCGAATTTAATCGAATTATTTGTGCCGGGGATTATGTCGGCATTTATGTCGGGGATGGTGACGGCAGCGTCCCGTATGACCGTTAGATTGCCCAGAATTTCCCATCGGGCTAACCACAGTTTGCGAAGACGGAGTGTTGGTGCTTCGAGTATCGCTATTTCCAGAATTATTTCGATCTGCTTGTGCCGGAGATTGTTTTTGGTTCTCCCCAATTCCGTTTATTGAAGCACTATTGATGAACTGCCCTAAAACGCCGCGACTGGCGGGCATCAGAAAAATCAAAATGACACCGATAGTTCCGCAGACTTTTCGCCAATGGTTCAAAAAGTTATTTATAATTTTTTTCATCTTATTCTCCTTTTCTGTTTTCAAATAAGTTAGTTCAACTTAAAAAATCCGACATTTCAGAAAATCGGTCGTAAGTTAAAAACTAACTTTCCATAAAATCAACTTGCGCCGGCAGCCGTAATTTCAACATTTCTGTTCGTGTCGGCAGTGGCGATGACCACCAAAATCGTTAAAACCAGCGCGTTGACAAGCACGTGCAGACCGAAATCGGTGATGCTGTGCAGAAGAACGCCGCAAATGCCTAAGACGGCTCCGAAACAACTTGCCCGCCGAAATTTGTTTGGCGAGAAAAACTGTTTCACAGTTCTTTTTACAAATATGAATATAAAGAACAGCATCAATAAAACAGCCGTTAAGCCGCCCGCCGCCATTAGTTCCAGGTAATCGTTATGAGCTTGTTGGAGAGACATTTTACCCGGCGCCTTGTCATATTTGGTTATGGCTGACGGATAAGCTCCGAAACCAATTCCCACAATCGGGTTGTCTTTTATCAATTCCCAGGTCGCTTGCCAAATGTCTATCCGCCGAAGTTTCCTGCTGTCATTATCCTCAATCTCGTTTTGAATCTGTTCAAGACGACCGGCTGCCGAGTCGCCGCCGACAAAGGCGACGGTAAAAACAGCTACTCCGAAAAGCAAAGCCATAAACGACAAGGTAACTAAAATCGTTTTCAGGCGTGAAGCGTCATTCGTGTCAGAAGATAGGCTTTTTCCCGCTGCGGAACGCGGGTGTTTCTTTCCGGTTAAAAAATATAAAAAAACGGCGAACAACACGATTCCGGCGGCGCTCAAGATGCCGCCGCGTGAATTAGTGAAAATGACCGACAAGCAAACCAAAGCAATCATCACCCAAAAAACCGGCTTTAACCACTTTGGAAATTCAGCTCTTAAAAGCAATCCAATCAGCAGTCCAAGGGTCATTTCCATCAGGAAAGCAAAATGGTTTCGGTTAACAAACTGGGCGTATTGCACGTTTTCGCCAAGAATGTCTGTCGAAAAAAAACTTTCGATCGGAATCTGCAGTCTGAGCAGACCGAACGCCGCGCTGCCGATACCGATTGTCAAAACCAGATAAATCAAAGTTCGGAGACGTTTCTCCGTCGTCGTGTAATGCGAAAGTATTTCGCCGGTCAGAATCAATGCGGCAAAAGTCACGATAAAACTTTTGGTTTCAAACACGTCCAGGCTGATTGCCGAATTCCCAAGCGGAATAGTTTGAATAACTGCCAAAAGCAGAATTCCTATAAGCGGTGCGAAAAATAAGCGGTCGGCAAACAGTTCCGCGCCTTTTCCCGCTGATACGCTCAGAACAATGCGAAATGCGGCGAAGATACAAGTTAGCAGGACAAACAATGACTTAAACCAATGGTCTACCGTTCCGTAGGGAATTGCCGTCAGGAATATGGCGAGCAGTAAACCATAGAACGCCGTTCTTTCGGCTAGTGCGCCGATACTGAATCGGTTCGAAAGCGGAAAGTTTAAGTTCACCGGCGATTGTTTTCCTTTGTCTATCTCCAAAAGCATTATCTATACTAAAGCAGCAAAAACTCACAGTTGCCCAAAATACAACTGAAAACCCTCGAAAGAATCGAAAATCGAGGCGTTTTAATAAAAACCAGATTGTTTTATCCGGGCTGTAATTTTGTTAATAATCAATAGCAGGTAAATTAATAAATAATTTATAACTCTTGTCCGACTTTAATTCAACTGCCAAAACGCTAATTGTTAACGGATAAACGTCCTGAAAATCGGGATGTTCTACACATTCTTATTGACCAAAAAACCGATTCGATTCTTGTCGGTTTGGATGTTCGTTTCTGAAAAGCTAGAAAGCGGGAAGATATAAACCGTTTCTAATCGCAGTCTGCCAAAGTTGAGCGAAACGGGCAAAAACTATTTGATAAATTCAACCAAATCGTTAGTCTGAATCAGTCGGATATTTTTGTTGGGTAATTGCAGGAAAATTTAGCCTGACTGACGGCAGTTTTCAGACCGGTTTTCTGATAAACTTTTTCCTTTTAGCGGTTTGAGTTACAATTTTCCGAAAGAGGAGAAACCTATGCGACCACAACTGAAAAAATTTATCGAACAAATCGGCAAAGACGCGATTGCCATTATTCCGGCGGCGCACGAAGTTACGCGCAGTTACGACACCGAATTTAAGTTTCATCAAGACCCGGATTTTTATTATCTGACCGGCTTTCCCGAACCCGACGCGATTGCCGTGATTGATCCGGCGAACAAAAAAAATCCATACACGCTCTTTGTTCGCCCGCGCGACCCGCAGATGGAAACGTGGTATGGCAGACGAGAAGGCGTGGAAGGCGCGGTTAAAAAATACGGCGCGGACAAAGCATTTTCGATTGATAAATTTCCCGCCGAACTCGCCAAACTCATTAACGGACACGAAAAACTTTATTACCGATTCGGCGTTGATACGAAACTCGACCAGCAAATTTTAACGTATCTTTCGACGCAAAGATTCCGAAGATTAAAAACCGCTTATCCGCCGCACACGATTATTGACCCGACCGTTTGCCTGCACGAAATGCGCCTGCACAAAACGCCCGAAGAAGCCGATTTGATGCAGAAATCAGCCGACATTGCCGCCGAAGCGCACATCTTGGCGATGAAATCCGCAAAGGCGGGAATGAACGAATCGCAAATCGAAGCTATCGTCGAACATCATTTTAGAATGAACGGCGCGAGCGGCGCGGCATATAATTCCATCGTCGGCGGCGGCGCGAACGCGACGATCCTGCACTACGTCGAAAACAACCAGACGCTCAAAGACGGCGAGCTTCTGCTGCTCGACGCGGGTTGTTCTTACAAAGGCTACGCTTCGGACATCACGCGCACGTTTCCCATCGGCGGCAGATTTTCCAAAGCGCAGCGCGAAGTTTACGATATCGTTCTCGATGTCGAAATCGCCTGTCTCAACGCCACCGTAACCGGCACAACTATCAAACAACGGCAGGATTTATCAATCGAAATGCTCACCGAAGGAATGAAAAAACTCGGGCTTCTCAAAGGCAAAACGAAAGATTTGATCAAGAAAAAGGCTTACGAAAAATATTATATGCACGGTGTCGGGCATTATTTAGGATTAGATACACACGACGCGGGCAGATATTTCACCGACGCAAAAGCAAAAGATTCGCGCCCGTTCGCGCCGGGAATGGTCTTAACCGTCGAACCCGGACTTTACATTCCGGCAGACGATAAATCCGCGCCCAAACAATATCGCGGCATCGGCGTTCGCATCGAAGACGACGTTCTCGTTACCGAAGTCGGCAACGTCAATCTCACTGCCAAATGCCCGAAACAGGCGGAAGAAATCGAAGAACTGATGAACGCGGCAAGCTGATTCAAGAATGATTTACTGCCGGGACGCGAAGACGCAGAAGAAAATAAAATTTCTATAAAACTCTGCGTCTTTGCGTCTCGGTGGTGAAAATTATTAACCAATGACAATCGAACAAATCGCCAAAAACCTGCCCGCGCTCATCGGCGCGCTGCTCGTCGCCATTCTTTTTATCCAATCGGGTTTCGACAAAGTTTTCGATTGGAAAGGCAATCTCGAATGGCTGAACGGGCATTTTTCCAAAACATTTTTGCGCGGAACCGTTGCGCCGATGCTCGCTACGATTACGGTTATGGAACTCTTAACCGGCTTCGCCAGCCTTGCGGGAATCATCTACTTTTTCGCCACAGGTTCGCTTAGCGTAATGTTCCACGCCTTCACGCTCGGCGCGATTTCGATAACCGCGCTTTTCTTCGGTCAGCGCGTCGCCAAAGACTACGCGGGCGCGGCGGTTTTGATTCCGTATTTTATTTTGCTGCTTATCTTGATGTGGCTGACGAATCAGTTTCTAAATGTTAAATAATTGATTTTATGAAACACAATGATTTAGATATTGAGAATTGGAAGGAATGCAATATCAATACTGATTCGTTGTGGCTTATCAGCGAACGCGACAAAAGCGGCAAGCACGAAAACGTCTATCACGGAAACTTCGTTCCGCAGATTCCGAATCAACTAATCAGACGCTTTACGAAAAAAGGCGAAACCGTTTTCGAGCCGTTTATGGGCGGCGGAACGACGCTTTTTGAATGTGAGAAATTAGAGAGACAATATATCGGCTTTGATATAAATCCGAAAATAGTTAGAAGCCATCTCAAAAATAGTTTGATAAAATTCACGGATGGCAAGACGTGAAG
>CBDUBY010000010.1:0-37391 GCA_965365505.1 uncultured Pyrinomonadaceae bacterium
TCGGCAGCGGCAAGCCGGTTCGCTCAAACCACCATTCGCCCAAATCGAGAACTTTGTTCAAGCCCATCTGTTTGTAAAAAAGCTGACCTTCGTGAATCAAAAGTCCCGCGTCTGCCTTGCCTTTTTGCACGGCGTCAATAATATCGTCGAACGGCACAATCGTATATTCAAAATCCTGGTTGTAAATCCGCAGAGCGAGAAACGCGCTGGTCAATTCGCCCGGCACAGCGATTTTTAAATTTGGAATGTCTTCGGGCTTGTATTGCTCTTTAGCGACGAGAATCGGACCGTATTTGTCGCCGATGCTCGCGCCGTGCGGCAAAAGGGCGTATTTGTCGGCGACGTAAGCGTAAGCGTGAAAGCTGATGGCGGTCACGTCGAACACGCCGTTTTTCGCGTCCTCGTTTAACGATTGAATATCTTTAAGAGTGTGTTCAAATTTCAAGCCGTCGGTTTCGAGCTTGTTTGTCGCCAAGCCATAGAACATAAATGCGTCGTCCGAGTCAGGCGAATGCGCGACGGTAATTAATTTTTTTTGCGGTTGTGCGTCCATAAATTTGGAGTCTAATCAAAGTTGTCCGTAGAAAATTCGGGTGTTGTATAGAATGTCTATTTTACCGTTTTCCGCGTGCGTTGCAAAAAGCGATTCGAGATTTTTTATCATCGCAGGAAAACGCGGATTTTCTTCAGGCGGAATATATGAAGACGACAGCATTCTGCCTTTTAGTCCGTCGAAATCCACGGTCTGTTTGTTACGGAAAACGGCTTGCTCGAAATCGGTTTGAAAAAAACTTTGCAAGGTTTCTTTCGTAATATTTTCGTGGCGCACCTGCGCGTAATCAGTGCCGAATTCGATTAACAGATTTTCGTAATCGCGCAAAAACGCGGTTGTGTCGAGCTGGCGTTCGTTCCACATCAAAACCACAAATCCGCCCGTTTTCAAAATTCGTTTGAATTCCGCTCGCGTTTTCGTTTCGTCAAACCAGTGAAACGCCTGCGCCGCGACGACGAAATCAACGCTTTTCGCGTCGAGCGTCGTGTTTTCCGCCGTGCCGTCAACGCTTTTGAAATCGGGAAAGTCTTTCAAGAAATTTTCCGCCGCTTGACGCATTGCCCGGTTCGGTTCGACTCCGAAAACCGAATTACCGTTTTCAAGAAAAAGTCTGGCTGAAATTCCCGTTCCCGCGCCGATGTCGGCGATAATCGAATCGGTTTGCAGATTCATTTCGTCACGAAAAAGGCGCAAAATTTCTCGCGGATAATCAGGTCGGTATTTAACGTAATTTTCAACTCGGTTTGAAAATCTTTCAACGGTGCTTGCCATAAAACTTTAATCGCCGGCGATAAAAACGGTCATTTTCCATTTGCCTTTTATTTTTTCAAAACCGGCTCGGTAATCAATCGGGCTGCGGACGTATTCGGCACTGACGAAACCCGTTTTTCCGCCCAGAGTCTTTATTTCATACCACGAAACTTTTTCGGCATTTTCTTTAGACATTACAGAATTCAGAGTTTCGACGATGTTGTATGAAAGACTGGCGACGACGGGCGATTTGATGTCGGCTTTCGAGCGCAAATTCACATTGTTTCCGAAAATCACGCTGTATTTGAAAGCATCCAAATCGTCGGGAAACGCATTAAAACTATAAGGCGCGAAAAAGATTTTGGTTTTACCTTCTTTAAAAAACGTTCCTCCGTTAGTGATAACGGGAAGAAATTCGTTCCAAAATTCGCTTTTTGAGTTGTTGATTTTCCACCAATCTTTAAATTCTTCGATTCCGTCATTTCCGCCGAAGCTGTTTTTGATGTCCGGGTCAATAATACTCAAAATGTATTTCGCGTCGCGTTTTTTGGCAGCTTCAATGAGTTTCGTCCGAAAGGCGAGAAACGACGCATCCGTTTTCGCTTCGTCAACCGGCTTAACGTATCTTTCCTGCGCCGAAAAACTAACGAATCCGAAAACGAAAAAAAAGAAAAATAGAAAAATTTTCATCCTAATCTCCCGAAACTTCTTCGCCCGTCCACTGCGTTTTTTTGGAATGCGGAATGTCAAACTGGTCTAAAATCCGGTAACACAAATGCGTCACCAAATCGTCAATCGTCTGCGGCTTGTGATAAAAGCTCGGACTCGCCGAAAGAATTGTCGCGCCCGCGCGAGCGACGCGCAGCATATTTTCGAGATGAATCTGACTGAACGGCGTTTCGCGCGGAACCAAAACCAGTCGGCGATTTTCCTTCAAACAGACATCCGCCGCGCGGTGAATCAAATTCGTTCCCGCGCCGGAAGCGATTGCGCCCAAAGTTCCCATCGAACACGGCACGATGATCATTCCGACTTGCTTGTTCGATCCGCTCGCCGGTTTTGCCGCTAAATTCCCCAATTGCCAAAAACGAATCAGCTTTGAATCTTTTTCGAGTCCAAGCCATTCGTTAATCTTTGGCTGACTTAATTCTTTCAAATTCACGCCGAGCTCGACCTGCGCGACCGTCGGCACAACGCCGGACAAAATCAAATTTATCCGTTCGACCGCACCGCTCGCCGCCAGCAACTGTAGAGTGCGCTGCGCGTAAATAGTGCCTGATGCGCCGGTAACGGCAACTGTTAGTTCCATACGAATCTCAACTCTATCACTTTTGTAAAGTTCAACGCCAATCAGTTAATGAAGCCTGCCAAGCGGGAAATTTTTGCCGTCAAAACGACTCAATTTGCAGAGCCAATCAGTCAGTCTGAACGACGGTCGAGTGTCGAATTATTTCAGAAATAGAAGCTCTTTCCCCGTTTTTACTGGGCTAATCGAAATTAGAAGTGTTTGGCATCAATGTTGCCAAATACATTGCGGCTGGCAAGCAGCAAAGCGAGGCGAAAAGATGATTATACAAAAATTTTTAGAAAACGCGGCGCTGCTGAATATCGTCAGCCACAATGTCGTCGCTTCGGCAGTTATCAAAATTTGCGCCGGATACAAATACATCGGCTTCTTCTTTTAAGTTTCCTCAGCCCCTCAAACACTCACGCTCTACGAAAAACGGCGACCGGCAAATCGCCGTTTTTTGTTTTAAAGATTTCTCGCAGGTAAAATGGTTTTATGAAAGAAAGCGACATCGCGAAAATCTTGACCGCGCACGCGAGCAAAGAAATTTCAATTGACGAAGCCTCCGCACAATTAAAAAACTTGTCTTACGAAGACATCGGCTATGCGCGCGTTGACCACGACCGCAGCGAGCGGCAGGGTTTTCCCGAAGTGATTTTCGGACAGGGAAAAACCAGGCAGCAAATTGTTGGAATTTTCGAGAAACTCACTGCCCGCTCGCCGAATGTTTTAATCACCCGCACAAACGCCGAAACTTTCGGCGAGATTCGCAATGTTTCGACCGATGCCGAATGGCACGAGTCGGCAAATCTGATTCGCCTCTGGCGCGATAAGACAGAACTCGGTGCGGGCGAAATCGCCGTCGTCACGGCTGGCACATCCGACATTCCCGTTGCCGAAGAAGCCGCACTGGTCGCCGAAACGATGGGCAGCACGGTGAAAAGAATCTGGGACGCGGGCGTGGCGGGAATTCACCGAATTTTATCGGAAAGAGAAATTCTGCAATCGTCGCGTGTCGTCATTGTCGTCGCCGGAATGGAAGGCGCATTGCCGTCGGTCGTCGGCGGTTTGGTGAAAGTTCCGGTCATTGCCGTTCCGACTTCCATCGGTTACGGCGCGTCGTTCGGCGGCATCGCCGCGCTCTTGGGAATGCTCAATTCGTGCGCCTCAAACGTCACGGTCGTCAACATTGACAACGGTTTCGGTGCGGGCTTCGTTGCCAGTTTGATAAACCGACGGCAGGAAATGCAGAGCCGCGAGAACCGGCTTTCGCAGTAAATTCAGAAATTTTTAGCTGAACGCTTCCCAATTTGCAAAACTGATTTGGCGTGAATGAATTTTACTGGTTACCGCCAAACTCTTTGATATGCTTGCGGAATTTCCAGTTCGGTTTGCGTCGGTTTGTGGGACTTGGCATTTTCAGCAATTAATGAAAGGTTTCAATAGAAAAAGTTTCGGCGCGGCGGGCGATTTTCCCAGATCGGAAGATTCCGACGGCGACGGTCGAGCCGGCATCTCTGTATTCCGGGCAGACTTTTGGAAGTGCCTGCAATCGTCAAACGGAGCATTTCAAGCCGTGAAGTTCGGCGCGGCAGCTGACGTTCTAATTCCCGCAGCTTATCTCCGATAATGGTCAGTGGTCAGAATTCCTTTGGTTTTACTGACCACCGACTACCGACTGCCTACTCCGATTTGAAATTTCCGCGTTCGGCGTTCACAATTTCTTAATATGTCGCTGGAAACGGATTTTATCGTCATCGGCAGCGGAGTCGCCGGACTTCGCGCTTCTATTGAACTGGCAAAAACAGGCGCGCGGGTCACGGTTTTAACCAAAGACAAAGCCAACGAGTCAAACACCGAATACGCGCAGGGCGGCGTGGCAGTCGTTCTCTCGGACGACGACAACGCCGAACTTCACGAAGAAGACACGCTTTTCGCGGGCGCGGGTTTGTGCGATGAAAAAGCGGTCGAAACTCTCGTCGTTGAAGGCACAAAATATATTCAGCAGCTTATCGAATGGGGAACTGAATTTGACCGCGAAGGCGGGCGACTGGTTTTCACTAAAGAAGCGGCGCATTCCCGAAGAAGAATTCTTCACGCGCACGGCGATTCGACCGGCAAGGAATTCGTTCGGGCTTTAATCGCCCGCGCGCGACAAGAAAAAACGATTTTGCTGATGCCGTTTGCCAACACGGAAAGTTTGATTGTTTCTGAAAACAGATGCGTCGGCGTTCGATTTCTCGACCCGATTCTTCGTGCGCCGCGCGAGATTTATGCGAAGGCTGTAATTTTATGCACGGGCGGCGCGGGACAGTTATTTCTGCACACGACTAATCCGCCGGTGGCGACGGGCGACGGAATGGCGATGGCGTATTTTGCGGGCGCGGAAATGGCGGATATGGAATTCATTCAGTTTCATCCGACGGCTTTGAATCTGGAAAACGCGCCGAGATTTTTGTTGAGCGAGGCAATGCGCGGCGAAGGCGGAATTTTACGAAACGCGGCGGGCGAAAGGTTTATGTCGCGCTACGACGAGTTGCTCGAACTCGCGCCGCGCGATGTCGTGTCGCGTTCGATTGTCGCCGAAATGCGGCGCACGGGAACGCGCTCCGTCTTTTTGGATATGACCGCGCACGATGAGAAATTTCTCAAAGAACGATTTCCCAAAATTTACGAAACCTGCAAATTTTATGATTTGAATATTGCCAAAGATTTGCTGCCCGTTTCCCCGGCATCGCATTATTGTATGGGCGGCGTGCGAACCGATTTGCACGGCAGAACAACGCTTAAAGGACTTTACGCGGCAGGCGAAGTCACTTGCACCGGCGTTCACGGTGCGAATCGGCTGGCTTCAAATTCTCTGCTCGAAGGCTTGGTTTTCGGTGCGCGTTCGGGTGCGGCGGCGATAAAAGACAATCACGAATTACGAATTACAGATGACGAATCAAAGACCCAAGACCCGGGATTCAAGACCCAAGACCCATCTTCTTCAGAAATTTCGACCGCGGTCAAAAAGCGCGTCAAGCGCGTGATGTGGGAGCGCGTCGGAATTTTGCGCGACGCCGAATCCTTGCGCCGCGCGCTCGGCGAATTTGAGCAAATCGAACGAGCTAATCTCGGAACGTCATCGCGCAATTTCGTGACGCTGGCAAAGTTAGTGGCGATGGCGGCGTTATTTCGTGAAGAATCGCGCGGCGGTCATTTTCGCACGGATTTTCCCGAACGAGATGACGAGCGTTGGCAGGTTCATTCGATTCAAAAATCGAGCGCGGAAATTTCGACGAGCGCGAAAATAAATTTTTCGTCGGTGGAAAAGGACTGAACAAATAAAGGAAAATTAACAGGGCTGACAGGAACGCAAGGGCGAATCAAAATAAAATCCTTGTGTATTCTGTCAGCCCTGTTAATTTTCCCGTCGCTTTACTTCCGCAGACGCGCTTCGACATCGTTCGCCTTCAGCGAATTTCCCGTCGCTCTTTGCAGTTCGGCGATTGATTTATTCAAATCGGTCTGCGCTCGCAGCTCGTTGCTGCGCGCCGTCGTTAAAGCCGTCTGGCGTTCAAGAACTTTATAAACATCGGATTGTCCCGCGTCAAGTTTCCTTTGTTCCGAAAGGTATTGCCGCTCGCTGTTTTCGCGCGAAATCGCCGCCGCGCGCAGTCTGGCTTCCGACGTTCGGATTGATTGCAAAGCGTTTCTGACATCAACCTGAATCGCTTGTTCAATCTGCTCGCGCTGCGTCGTCAGCCGCTCGCCTTCGACAAGGCTTCTTCCCAACTGCGCCTTCGCCGTGCGGCTGGCAAACGGTAAATTGATTTGCACGCCGACGCGGTATGTCGGGTAGCGATTAGCGAAAATATCGGTGACTGAACTGAAATTGCCGCCGGTCAAATTCGACGAAACGGTTTGTTGCGGTGTCGCCGGAATAGTGGCAATCGGCGGCAAAGTCGGATTTGTCGTATTCAAACGAGCGATGACTTCGTTGATTTTCTCTCTTGTCGTGTCGTTCGAGTTGAACGGATTTATCGCGTCGTTCGGCGTTCCAGCCAAGCCTGCCAGACTGTAAGTCGCTACCAGATCAACTTGCGGTTTCGTTTGTTCGCGGAAAAATCGCTCATCAATTCGATTGATGTCGCGCTGCGTCTCGTTGATTTCCAGTTCGGGACGATTGGCAAGTGCCGCGTCCAACGCTTCGGGCAAGGTGGTGTTCGGCGCGTCCAAATCAACCGTGTCGGTCGGAACGATTGAAAAATTCCACAGCGAATCGTTTTTGCTTTCGGCTATCAGATTTTTCAAATTGTTTTCGGCGCGATTCACGTCGTCGAGCGCGACATAGACATTCTGCTCGAAATTCGCTACCTGCGTTTCCGAAGCGATGATGTCGGACGGCGCGAGTTGTCCTTCGTCAACCAGTCGGCGGTTGTGTTCAAGCTGTTCTTTGGCATCTCGCACGCCGTCGCGCTGCACCTGCAAATTCCGCAAATTATAAGTCAAATCCCAGTAAGCGCGCTGGACGTTAACGATAATTTCAATCGAACGCTGGCGAAACTGCGTGTCGGTCAAACTCAAGTTGCGTTTGGCGATTTCAATCTGCCGACGGTTCTGGTCAAATCTGCGTCCGCGAAAAATCGGTTGTTTGTATTCAAAAGTCAAATTCGAGGTGAACTGCGGATTGAGCGTGTTGAAAAGGTTCGTGCTGTTGACCCGCGAATTATTAAATTGAGCCGAGTAAGTTCCGCCGAAACGCGGCTCTGAACCTTGAAGCTGCACGTTGCTCGTAAAACCCGACTGCGTAATTTCGCCGTTCGCGCCGCCGCCGAAAAAACTCGCGGTCGGCACGGTCGAGCGTTCATAAAACGACTGCGCCAAAAATCTCGGCTGATAAACGCCGCTCGCCGCCGTCAAATCGAATTCGGAAATTCGCACGTTCTGCCGCGTTACTTCGATGTCCTTGTTGTTTTCCAGCGCCAGCGTAATCGCCTCGCGCAGAGTCAAAGGTTTTTGCTGCATCATGTCTACGCCGACGCGACCGAGTTCGGGCAGAGTTTTATCGTTTGATTCAAACTGCGGCGCGATATTCGGAATGCCCTTCAACTCTTCTGGTTCGACCGCCTGCACATCCGTGACAGGCGGTGTTACCGTCGGCGTCGGCGTTGCGTCTTGCGCCAAAACTGTGCCGCAGCAAACAAATAAGAGAATAATTAAAAATAAATGCTTTTTCATAAAGCCCTAATAAATTGCCGCCGTCTTCAGCCAGCGGAAAGGTTTGGTAAAAGACAATTGGCTTTAGCCAAACAATAAATTTGAGTTTTTCCTTGTGGCTTTAGCCTTAATTTGGCTAATCCCTATTGCCGGAGTCATCAATTTTTACTAAACAAAGAACTCGTCGCCGTCGCAAATTTGCGTTTCAATCCACCGAAGGCTCTCGACGACAAATTATTCAAACGGCTGAAGATGCGCCACTGAATCACGTCGTCAAACAACGAATAAAAAACCGGCACGGCGAGCAGCGTCAAAAGCAAACACAAGGATTGCCCGCCAACGACCAGCACGCCGATTGAACGATTCGTTCCCGCACCCGCGCCGGTTGAAACGACGAGCGGGATCATTCCGGCAACGAGCGCAATCGTCGTCATCAAAATTGGTCGCAGACGGTCGCGGTTCGCCTGGATAATCGCGTCGTAGCGCGACATTCCGCGCTCGCGCAAAGTGTTCGTGTGGTCAATCTGCAAAATCGCGTTTTTCTTCACCACGCCGAACAGCAGCAGCAATCCCAAACCCGAAAAAATGTTCACGGTTTGTCCCATTACGAGCAAGCTGAGAATGCCGAACGGAATCGAAAGCGGCAAGGTCAGGAGAATCGTAATCGGATGAATAAACGATTCGAACTGCGCCGCCAACACGATATACATAAAGATGAACGACAGCGCAATCGCCAGCATAAAATAGAACAGCGATTTGCCGAGTTCCTTTGATTGCCCGACATAACCGCTTTGATAACCGGCGGGCAAATTCAAATCTTTAACGTAACTGTCAAGCGCAGACGTAATGCTCGTCGCTGAACCGCCCGGTTTTGTATTTGCCAGCAGCGTTACCTGCCGCTGACGATTCAGACGGTCAACCGAACTCGGTCCGGTGCCTTCTTTGACTGTCACGAGTCGGTCGAGCGAAACGAATCCGACGCCCGGTTTGCTTGACGGAACAATCAAGCGTTTTAAGCCTTCGACATCCGTGCGGAAATTGTTGAGCGCGCGGACGCGAACTTCATATTGGTCTGTTCCTTCGTTAAAACTCGTCGCCTCTACTCCGGCGACCAAAGTATTCAACGCCTGCGAAACGTCGCCGACGCGAACGCCCAAATCAGCCGCCAAATCGCGGTCAACTTCCAATTGCACTTCGGGCTTGCCGCTGATTAAAGTCGAGTCAACGTCAACCGCGTCGGGAATCGTTTTCATTTTTTCGAGCAGCTTGGCGGAAACCTCTTCGAGAACTTTTAAATCCGGTCCCGAAATCAAAAACTGCACGTTCGCGTTACGAAAACCGCCGCCCGAAAACGCCTGCACGGGCTGAACGCCGGTTCTTAATTCAGGCGGATAATTTTTCAGAAGTTCACGCGCTGCAACCATCAATTCTTCCTGCGATTGGTTACGGTCGCCGATGTCGCTCAAACGTATGTAAATCGTGCCGTTGTTGACGATGCCTTGCTGTCCGCCGCCGATAGTCGTCAGCGTGTCGGTCACGCCCGAAATTTTGCGAACGTCGGTGGCAATGCGTTCAAAAAGCTGCGAAGTCGCCGACAAACTGTAACCTTCCGGCGCGCGAATCGAGATTTCAAACTGTGATTGGTCGTCCACCGGCAGAAAGTTTTTGCCGACGAACATAAATAGCGGCACAATGCTGATGAAAACCAGCACGCAGAGCAAAACAATCAGCCAGCGATGCGCCATCGAAAATTTCAAAAGCCACGTATATGTGCCGTCAATATATTTGTAAAATCTGGCGTCTTTCGCGCCCGACGACTCAACTTCGGTTTTCGGTCTGCGGTTTTCGACCATTCCGTCGCCGTGAATTTCGAGCGGCTGTTTTTCGCCGTCAAAATCAAATTCGGATTGCGGATCTTCCTCTTCTTTTTTGTGCGGCTTAATAAGGCGCGCCGCGAGCATCGGCGTTAAGGTGAACGAAACAATTAAGCTAATAAAAATTGCGAACGAAGCCGTCAAACCGAACGATGACATAAAACGTCCGACGATGCCCTGCATAAATCCAATCGGAACGAAAACTGCCATCAAAGAGAGCGTGGTCGCCAGAACCGCCAAACCGATTTCGCGCGTTCCTTCAATCGCCGCCTGGAACGGATCCATTCCTTTTTCTTCGACGAAGCGGTAGATGTTTTCCAGCACGACAATCGCATCGTCAATCACGATGCCGACCATCAAAGTCAAGCTGAGCATCGTGATGGAATTCAGCGTATAGCCCATCGCATACATCAGCGCGAACGTGGAGATAATCGAAGTCGGAATCGCCAGAGCCGCGATAATCGTCGAACGAAAACTCCACAGGAAAAGAAAAACGACGACCGCCGCGAGAATGCCGCCGACGATTAAATGCTCTTCAATGGCGTGCAAACTGTTTTCGATAAAAATCGAGTTGTCGCCGATGATCTGCATTCGGTAATCCTTTGGCAAAGTCGGTTCGATTTCCTTTAATCTCGCTTTTAATTCCTGCGCGACGGCGACGGTGTTTTGCCCCGATTGTTTCGCAACTACCAGCGTCACGGCTGGCTGACCGTTATGCCTCGCTTCGGTTCGCAGTTCTTCCGCGCCGTCCTCGACATAACCGATGTCTTTAACGCGGACTTGATATGTGCCGCGCGTAGCGACGACGACATCGGCGAATTGTTCGGGTTTTTGAATTTTACCGAGAGTTCGAACGCTCGATTCAGTCGCTCCGGCATCTAATCTGCCGCTCGGAAATTCGATGTTCTGTATTCGCAAAGCATTGGAAACTTCCGCAGGCGTAATGCTGTAAGAACGCATTTTATCCGGGTCAACCCAGACGTTAATTTGCCGCTCGCGTCCGCCGATAATCGTCACCTGACCGACACCGTTAATTGATTCGATGCGTTCCTTGACGTTGTTTTTGGCGAATTCCGTCACATCGCGCAGATTGGTCGGCGCGGACACGACGATTCGCAAAACCGGCGCGGCATCAGTATCGAGTTTCTGAACCGTCGGCTGCTCGGCGGTTTCCGGTAAATTCGGAATCACGGTCTGCACCCGATTTTCGACTTCCTGCGCGGCGACGTTAACATCTTTTTCAAGAACAAACTGCACGAAAACCTGCGCCGCGCCTTCGACCGAAGTCGAACGCAATTCGTCAATTCCGCTAATCGTATTGACGGCTTCCTCGATTTTTTCCGTTACCTCGGTTTCGATTTCCTGCGGCGACGCGCCCGGATTAACGACCGTAATTGTAATCGTCGGAAAATCAATTTTCGGAAAGAGGTCAAGCCCCAAAGAGAAAAACGAAAACGCGCCGACCGTCACGAGCGACAAAATCAACATCGTCGCAAACACCGGACGCTTTACACAAACTTCTGCTAACCATTGCATAAAATCTTTTTTATCCTTTGTCCTTCGTTCGTGCCGAAAAATTTATGTTGTTTTCAAAACGAAACGAACGACAAAGGATTAAATACTATTGACGAACAGAAACACCGTCGTAAATCTGCCCGATGTTGCTGACGGCGACCGATTCGTTTTCCTGGACGCCTTGCTGAATTTCGATTAAATTGTTTTCCAGAACGCCGGTTTTGACGATGCGCTCTTCGGCGCGTCCGTCCTTGACGACGAAAACCTTGTTCGTGTCGCCGTCAACTTTGATTGCCGAGGCGGGAATCATCACGGTCGGTTTCGGCGTGGACTGCGTGATTCTAACCGTCGCAAACTGTCCGGGTTTCAGAAGCCCTTCGGTATTTTCGACTTCGGCTTCGACGATTAAAGTTCTTGATGTCGCATTCAAGTTCGGCGCGATGCGCGTGACAACGCCGTTAAAATTTCTATCAGGAAACGCGCTGGTTTGCAGCGATATTCCTTGCCCGATTTTCACTTGCCCGATTGATTGTTCCGGCACGTCAATTCGCATTCGCAAAACCGATGTGCGGACAATCGTGGCGACTTTCGCGTTCGGCGCACTCGGCGTAATAAATTCGCCAACATCAGCCGTGCGCTCGGAGATGTAGCCGCTAATCGGCGCATACACGGTCGTGTCGGAAATCGCTTTCCGCGCCGAAGCGACTTGCGTTCGGGCAGCATCAGCCGCCGCCTGTGCCGAATTTACCGCCGCGATTGCATTATTAACTTGCGTCTGCGCCGTGCGAATCGCGGCGACGGCAACCGAAGCCGTCGAACGCGCCTCATCTAATTGCGCCCGCAGTTGGTCGCGCTGTGCTTTGCGCTGGTCGTAAATCGTGCGCGCGATGTCGCCGGTTTCCAACAATCTTTCGGCGCGGGTCAATTCTTTTTCGGCTAAATTAAGCTGCGCCTGCGTCGCGCGAACCTGCGAAAAAGTTTCGATGTCGAACGCCGAGCCTTCGGTGATGCCGAGCCGAGCCTGCGTCTGACGAACATTCGCGCGCGCTGCTTCGACCTGCGCCTGCGCCTGTTTCACATTCGATTCAGCTTGGTCAACCTGCGCCTGCGTTTGTTCCAGACGAATTCGCGCGTCGCGGTCGTCGAGTTGAATCAGCACCGAACCTTTCTGCACGTAGCTGCCGATGTCGAAATTAACCGCCGTTATTTTTCCGCCGACTGCCGGAGCGACGTCGGTCTGCGCGTCGCTTGCCAAACTGCCGGTCGCTTCAAAATACGTCGGCATATTTTGAACCGTCGCCTGCACCGTCGTCGTTTCGACAATCGTCGGCTGGCTGTTCTGGTTCGCCGTGTTTGCGTCCGCTGCTTTCGAGCCGCCGCAAGCCGTAAAAATCAAACTCAATGACACGCTTAAAATCGCGTGAGTTATAAATTTATTAACTTTCATTGTTCCTTCGCGTGTGGTGGTTTTTTTACTCCGTCAAGCAGAATCGTGACAAATTCGTGCGCCGCCTTTTCGTCGCTCACATCAAGAAGTCGCCGCTTTTTGTCCCACAATATATTGTTCAAAGAATGATGAATCAACATTCCGAGAAAAGCGCGGACGACAATTCGCGGTTCAAGTTCACGCATCGCGCCTTCATCTTGCCGCTGCCGAATATATGAACCGATGAATTCATAAATGCGCGACACGAATTGGTCGAAAAACATCTGCGAAAGTTCGTGTTCGTCGAGCGCGGCGTAAAACAAAAGGCGCATAAAATCCACATCTTCTTTGTGATGATGCAACGCGTTGATCGCAAAATTATAAAAAACCGCGTAGTCGTTTCTTTCCTCAAACGCCTGTTTCATCGTCGGGTTTTCCCACAGCGGAACTTTTGCCCCGCCTTCACAGGCTTTGTAATCCAAAATTGCGTGGTAAAGTTCGTTTTTCGTCGCGTAATGCCGAAAAATCATTGCTTCTGAAACGCCAGCCGCTTTTCCAATTTCTTTGGTCGTTGTGCCGCTGAATCCGCGCTCGGAGAACAAGCTGATTGCCACGCGCAGAATCTGTTTGCGCCGCTCGTCGCCTGACATTCGGTTGCTTGAGGGCTCGATTGTTCCTAACTCTTTAACCAATAAAATCTCCAATCAAATAAGTAAGTGCTTACTTACATTCTCAAACGACAAATAGTTTGTCAAGGGTTATGTGAAAGATTTAACAAGAACTTGATACGAAAAATTTTCGTATCAACTTTTCATCGGACAAGGGCATCAAAGCCGAAACCGTCGAGCTGAAAACAAAAGGCGCGGTCAAGTTATTTTTGAAAAGGAGAATTAAAGAAATGGAAACAGTAGCGAATCAGGAACAAAGTTTAATCAAGCCGGAAACAATCAACGGCGAAGACAAAGCGGCGAACGATTATTTGAATGAATTCAAAGGTCAGGCGCAGGAATACGGACAAAAATTTCAAGATGCGGCGATGAAAGCGAAAGATTATGCCGGAGAAAAGTTTGCGGTAGCGAGCGAAAAATTTAAGGAACTGCAGGGCAAAGACCCGAAAGAATTGGTCGAAAACGCGAAAGATTTTGCGCGTCAAAAACCGGGACAGGCGTTGCTGATTTCAGCAGCGGCAGGTTTGGTTATCGGCTTATTGTTGAAAGGTCGCAGATAATTTCTATCAATCAAATTTGAATTGATTCAGAAATTAATCTTCTGGAAAAGCAAAAAAGGCAGGAACTTCTTCCTGCCTTTTTTGCAATCAATTTTCGGTCGTTTAAGCGCCTTCCTGTGCGTGAATTAAACGCCGCATCTGGTCGCCGAACAGCACATCAATTTTCTGTGGTTCAATAACCGCCATCACTTCGCCCTGTCCGAAAGTAGAATGGAGCATCGCCTGACCTTTGCGATATTTGCGCGTTCGGTCGTATGGGCTTCCGGCTTTGGTAGACGTTCCGACCGACGTTTTAACGCCGCTCTTGAACGTGCTGACCGATTGGCAGACATCGCAAACCGATTTGGTTATTTGTCCGAGTTTAGTCACGGTCAGCACCGTGTGATTGGTGTCAACGTCGCACGCCGAACACATTTTTTCGACTTTCTCGTCAACAGTGTATTTTCTTTTTGCTATTGCAGCCATAAAAATATTTCTCCTTAATTTACCAAAGTTATCTTGAGCGTCTGGCTCTGCCAAATTGACGAAACGGCTTTTTCGGTTTTTCGAACGCCGTCGGAACTCCGCCGAAATCGGGTAATACAACGCGCTCGACTTTTTGCCCGGTCAATTTTTCAATCAAGCGCAAATTTAATTCTTCGCCCGGGGAAACTAACGTAATAGCGCGACCGGTTTGACCGGCTCTGCCCGTGCGTCCGATACGATGCACGTAATCTTCAGCCGCTTCCGGCACGTCGTAATTGATGACGTGCGAAACCGAATCAATGTCAATGCCGCGAGACGCGACATCGGTTGCCACAAGAACGCGAGTTTGCCCGTTTTTGAATCCTTTTAAGGCGGCTTCGCGCTGTGCCTGAGAACGGTCGCCGTGAATGCGAGTTGCCTTATGCAGACGCGCTTCGAGAATATGCGAAAGACGGTCTGCTCCGCGTTTCGTTCTGGTGAAAACCAGAACGCGCTCGAATTTTTCGCGCTCTAACAAATCCAACAATAAAACCGTTTTCGATTGCGCCGCAACCGGATAAGCCATCTGTTCAATTAAATCCGCGGTTTGCCCGCCGCGACTGACTTCGATATATTCCGGCTGGCTGCTCATCATTCCTTTGGCGATTTTTTGGACTTCAGCCGTGATTGTCGCGGAAAAGAAAAGCGTTTGTCTTTTCTTCGGAAGTGCTTCGAGAATGCGCCGAATCGCGGGCAGAAATCCCATATCGAGCATTCGGTCGGCTTCGTCCAAAACCAGAGTTTTCAGCGTTGAAAAATCAATCGCACCCTGTTGCATAAAATCCATCAAACGTCCGGGCGTGGCGATAATGATATTCGCGCCGCGCAAACCTTCCGTTTGCTTTTTATAGCCCGAACCGCCGATAAGCGCGACACAGCGCATCCTTTTCGGGGAAAATGCTCGGCACGCCGCTTCGATTTGCGTCGCGAGTTCGCGCGTCGGCGCGAGGACTAAAACGCTTGTGCCTTTTAGTCTGTTTTCTACAATGTGTTGAATCAGCGGCAGCAAAAAAGCCGCTGTTTTGCCTGTGCCGGTTTCGGCGCAGGCGATGATGTCCGCGCCTTCAATAATGGCGGGAATCGCTTGTTGTTGAATTGGTGTCGGTTCTGTAAAACCGAGCGACTCGCATCTATCCGCTAATGCGGGTTGCAAGCCTAATTGTTTGAAGTTCATTAAATCCTTATTGATATTGCTCAACCTTAATAAGGGAGCGAAAAATCTTTTTTATAACCTAAAGCCGCTAGCTACAACTGCTGATGAGTGAAATCAAGAGGTTGGATATTTATTCGTTAGGATTGTTTAAGATTGAAATTTGTGCTTCTTAATAATCCTAATCAATCTTAACGAACTAGACGTTGTTTTCGCCGTTTGTTACTACTAGCAGATTTGGGTTATCAAGGAAAAACTTCTTATGAAGAAAGCGGCTTCGGCAGCTAACAATTTAACTTGCCGAAGCCGCTTTTTTAAAAATTACCGGTAAAAATTACCAGCGCGAACCGCCGCCGCCGCCGCGATTTCCACCGCCGCCGTAGCCGCCACGTCCGCCGCCGCCGCGATTTCCGCCGCCGCCGCTGCGTTCTTCACGCGGACGAGCTTCGTTAACGGTCAATGCGCGACCGTCAACTTCTTTGCCGTTCAATTGTTCGATAGCCGTGTTAGCTTCTTCTTTGCTCGACATTTCGATGAAACCGAAGCCGCGTGAGCGACCCGTGTCGCGATCTTCCACGATGTTAACGGTTTCGACCGTTCCGGCTTGACCGAAAAGTTCTTGTAAATCTTCGTTAGAAGTGTTGAATGATAAATTACCTACGTAAAGTTTAGTTGACATTTTAAGAAATCCTCTCTCCTTTGTTTCAGGAGCGTCAAAAGAAGTTGCTGGACTGAAGTTTGCTTCGGCGGAAACGGTTGCTGGCGAAGGCTTACGGTCAAAATAGCTTCTATTAGTTATAAACGAACCTAATCTCGAACTATCCAAAACACTACCGTTGATACACAAGAGAAGGAGTTAACTTTTATAGAATACATTATTTACGCTAATAAAGCAATCAGCTAAACACTTTAGGTTTGTTAGAAAAAAGCAGGTGCTCAAAACTTATTTGTCAGTAACGCTTCCAACAGGCGATTTTTGTAAATTCTTGACGATTTTGTTTTGTTATTTGGTATCCAACCCAGGGTTTTGTTCGGCAATTTGTTTGGGTAATACGTTTCAATATACCGTCACCGTTTTCATCTATATAATAACCACTAATTATGGCAACGAAATATACTTTATAACCTTCTTCTGTGCAAGCAATCGGCACGCCTTCGATACCATAAGCGAATGTTTTTCCTTCGACAACATAAACTCTAAATCCTTTTACCTCAATCTCGTAACTCGAAATGATCAATACATTATCAGCAACGCGCAGAGTATAGAAATCCAGCCGCATATTTACAGGCTTAGACAGTTTATAGCTATGTATTGTGACGGGATGATTTTCGATGACAGAAGTTCGCGTTCCGTATGATTCGCGCTTCTCTTTTAGGAGAATATCCCAATTATACTTCTTAACTACTTTCCCAAGTCTATGTATTTATTAATTGCATTCTCGTCTGGTTTTACATTGCTGAGCCAAACATTGACTAACAAACGCGATAAAAATAATCGCGGAAAGTATCGTTCGTTTCATACTTAATAATAGATGCTTATCTAACAATATCGTTTCGATTTCACCTTCAACTCGAATAATGATGCGAGTAAATAAAAAAGGGCAAGACGAAATCCTTGCCCTTTTAGCTCAAAACAACTCTGATAATTTATGCTTTCGGTTTATCGAACATTGCATCTTCGACGGCGACATTGTGTTTGACTTCGGTCGTCGTGACGACGACTTCGAACTGCGGCAGCATCGTCCGAACTCTGAACGGAATTTTCACGCCGTCAACTTCGCGCACATCTTCAAAAAAACTTTTAGTCGGAGTTTTTCCTTCAGGCGTAATTAAGGTCGCGTCTTGACGCACGAGCAAGCCGCTTTTCGCGTCAAAATAAAAAGTTTCCGGCGGCAGATTGTCGGGCGTAGCAACGATGACATAAGCATCGCTCGCGCCAATTTTTTCAGTGCCTTTGAGTTCTATTTTCGGATAAAGTTTAGCGAGATTGATTTCCCGGTAAAAATTATAAGTCAGTTTCGCCTGCGCCAATTCTTCGCCCGATTTATCGCGGCTGCCCTGAAGCGGATTAATTGCCCAAGCCGTTTGCCCGTCAAAGCTGTCAAGAAATTCACCGATGCCGCTGATGTTTGATTTATTAATGAATTTGTTTGGCGCGGCAGCATAAATCTCAAATGTGCCTTTAATGCCCGCCGCCGGTATTTCCTGCGTTCCTTTCGTGATGCGGCTTTTAATTTTTTCGTTGGCTTCTCTGCCGCCGATTGCCTGCACGTATTTCGCCAAAATCTCCTGCGCCGTCGGCATCTTAACGGTGGGAGTTTTCGTTTCGACCGGTTTCTTTTCGGTTGCCGGTTTCGCTTCTTTAGTTGGTTTGACCGTTTCCTTTTGTCCGAAAGCAGTAACGGAAATTGAAAACAAAACCGTTAGCAGTATTGATAACTTTAATTTCATTTTTACCTCTTATTTATTTTTTATTTGTTTGATTGCTTCTTCGATTTGAACGTCGCGTCCGTCGAGCAACGCCTGACGATTTAGTTTTACTTCAATGTCGGGAATCACGCCGCGATTTTCGATTAAAATGTTTTTCGGCGATTTGTAATCGGAAATGGCGTATTGAAAAATCGCGCCGGTCGGCAGCGTGTCAAATATCGAAGGCAGAACGCCGCCCGCACTTGTTTCGCCGACAATCAGAGCGCGTCCGATTTCCTGCAATCCGGCAGCGAAAACTTCGCTTGTCGAAGCCGAACCGTAATCAATCAGAACGACGGCTTTTCCCGCAAACGGCGCGGCTTGCGGATAGACAATAAATTTCTGTTCGGTTTCGCGGCTTTTCATTGAGCCGAGCGACGTTTGTTCCGTGACCAGAAGACCGGCAATGCCGGTCGCCATTCCGCCGACACCGCCCGGATTTCCGCGCAAATCGAAAATGATTCCATCCGCTTCTTTCATTGAGCGAACAGCCTCGCGAATTTTCGCCATTTGTGGAATCACCCACATATTAAAACGAATATAGCCGATGTTTCCGTCGAGAATTTTGGATTCAAAAATGACTGCTTGCGGCGGGAAATTTCCCATTGCTTCGGACATCTCAGTTTGGGCGGTATATCGTTTGACGGTGAAAGTTTGCGTCTTATTCGCGCCGTTCGTGATTTCTATTTGAGCGATAGAATTCGGTTTCCCATTGATAAATGCTAATAATGTTTTTTCGCGGTAAAGCTCGGAGATGCGGTCGTTTTCCTTTCGTTCAGCCAACTTTTTTTCAAGCGGATCGAGAACTTCTTTAACGGTTTTGCCGTCAATCTTTTCAATAATGAATCCTAATTTAAAACCGGCTTTTTCAGCAGTCGAATCTTTCTCGACGCGGCTGACGACGGCTTTTCCGTTAATCATTTTTAGCTCAACGCCAATCGTTCCGCTGCCCAACTTCACGGTTTCAACTCCGGCGTTTCGCGGAATAATACTGAAATGCGAAAGTTTTAATTTGCCCAGCATTTGATTCAAAATCTGGTGAAATTCCGCATCGGATTTTGCCGCCAACGCTTTCGGTTCATAAATCTGGCGCATCTTTTTCCAATCAACGCCGCCGAATGTCGGGTCATAATGTTTTTCATAAACCGTTGTCCACACTTTTTCGAATGACTGTCGGCGAATTTGCGTCGAGCTGGTTTTTACGTTTTCTTTGGAAACCGTCGGTTGCGCTTCGAGCGAGAGAAGACAGGAAAATAGTAAAAGGTTTAGCAGGAATAATTTTTGCAGCATAATTATTTTACGTTTTTTTTGAAAGTAAGTATGTTTTTCTTTTGAAGATACTAAAAAAACTTAAACTGTTCGGATTTATACGCAAAATAATTTTCTCCGTTTCAACTTTGCGCGGGCGGAAACACAGGTTAAAATTGTTGCGGTATAATTCAGCCTGCCTTATTTAATATTTTTATCGCGGAGAACGAATGAAATTTTATAACGACATTTTAAGTCTTATCGGCAACACGCCGCTGGTTAAAATCAATAATCTCGCCGACCGACACGGTATTAAGGCGCAGATGTTCGCCAAATTGGAAAACCTCAATCCCGGCTTTTCGGTTAAAGACCGCATCGGTATTTCGATGATTGAAGCGGCGGAAAAAGAAGGAATTTTAAACAAAGGCGGCACGATTATCGAAGCCACAAGCGGAAACACTGGAATCGGTTTAGCTCTTGCGGCGGCAGTCAAAGGTTACAAATGCGTTTTCGTTTTAACCGAGAAGGCGTCGGTCGAAAAATCGCGTTATCTGAAATCGCTCGGCGCAGACGTGGTGATTTGCCCGGCGGCAGCGAAACCGGGAACGCCTGACCATTATGTTGAAACAGCCAAACGCATCGCGTCGGAAATGCCGAATTCTTTTTATCCAGACCAGTATAATCATCCGGCAAATCCTGCGGCTCATTACCGCACAACCGGACCGGAAATCTGGAACGACACGGACGGCAAAATCACGCATTTCGTTTCGAGCATCGGCACGGGCGGCACGATTTCCGGCACGGGCAGATATTTGAAAGAGAAAAATCCTGATATTCAAATCATTGGCGCAGACCCTTACGGCTCGATTTTTAAAACCTATAAAGAATCGGGTCGCGTCCCCGAAGCCACGCCGTATTTAGTTGAAGGAATCGGGCAAAATCTTCCGGTCGGCAACGCCGATATGAAGGCAATTGACGAAATTATTAATATTACAGACCGCGAATCGTTTGAAATGGCACGTCAGCTTTCGCGCGTCGAAGGCATTTTCTGCGGCGGTTCGACGGGAACGATTTTCGCTGCCGCTTTGAAAGTGGCGAAAAATTTAGATGAAAACGGCTTGATCGTTTTCATCGTCTGCGACACGGGCGAGCATTATTTGACGAAATTTCATTCGGATGAATGGATGAAGGAAAAACTTTTGCTCGAACCGCAGAAAATTACGGCGGGATTAATAAGAGAAACAAAAAACTCCGGTTCGCCGAAAGAACTTATTTTTGTTGCGCCTGATGAAATCGTCGGCAATGCGCTCCAGAAAATGAACGAATACGGCGTGACGCAGATTCCTGTTCTGGAAAATAATCAATCGGTCGGTTCGCTTCGCGAAAGCCGCGTTTTGACCAGGCTGCTTGAAAACCGCGATTTGCTCGAAGCCGAAGTCAGCGAGGTGATGAACGAAAGTTTCCCGATTGTCGAAATGGACGCGAGCTTCAATGAAATAAAAGCGCATCTGCAAAAATCGCCCGCCGTTTTGATTGAAGATTTCAAGCGGATTACAGGTATAATAACGCGCGCGGATATGTTCGATTTGCAAAAATAGATTTGGTTGTAAATTGAAAGTGGAGCGAAAGAAAGTTGTTCACAGAGGAACACGCATAATATCGAAAATAAAATTCTGTGTTTATTTGTATTCATCCGTAAATAAATAAAAAGCGTGATAGAAACTTCAAACTTGGAGGAACGATGAGCGACAAACCGAAAGATGATGATTGGGGAATGACAATGCCGCATATGCGTCTTGAGAAAGACGAAACGGGCGATGATTTTTCCGACAATTTTCCAGCGAATCCACGCTCGGCAAATCAGCCGCCCGCCGACGAATGGGGAATGACGCAGCAGAATTTTAATGTGCCAAACAATCAAACGTCGCCGGCAGATTATGATAAGACAGCGCCGAATATCAACCTTCCGAAAGATGTCTGGCAAGACGAAACGCCGTCAACACCAAGCCAATCGTCAGATGACGGTTGGGAAATGACTACGCCGAACATCAATATTCCGCAAGAAGCGAAAAACAACGACTGGGGCGCGACTGCGCCGAATATCAACATCGCGCCCGAAAATAAAGCGGATAATTGGGAAATGAATGCGCCAAGCGGCAATGCGCCGAAATCAAACGATTGGTCAATGCCCGCGCCGGTTTTTCGGATTTCCGAAGGCGAAAAGGTTGATAATTTGCCAAAGCATACGCCGAATTTTAACCGGGAAAAAATAGATAGCTTCGACAAAACTACGCCGAACTTTAATCTGTCTGAAATCTCTCCGCCGCCGTTTGGCGCGGCTTTGCAGGCGCAACCGAATGCTTCAGCACCGCTACCCGACAACCAGGTCATCGCCGAAACTCCGAAAGCCGAATCGCCAGCGGGCAGCAGTTCCAAATTGATTTACGCGCTTGGTGGGTTGATTGTGATGCTTTCTCTAGGCATCGCCGCTTTAGCGGGTGTATATTTTTTGTATATTAAAAAACCTCAGACGGCGCACATCGCCGAACCGTCCAAAGAAGAGCCAAAGGAAACAGTTACGTCAGCCGCGCCAATCGTTGCGTCGGAAACACCGGAAACGAAATCTGATTTACCGAAAACAATCGAATACAAAGGCGCGATGGTTTTGGTTTCGGCAGGTGAATTTACGATGGGCAGCGACGCGGGAGAGGACGAATCGAAACCGGCGCACAAAGTTACCTTGCCCGCTTTTTATATTGATAAAACCGAAGTAACCAACGGCGAATATAAAAAGTTTTGCGACGCGACCGGCAAGTCTTATCCGCCGAATCCGCATCTGGAAAAGGATTATTTCACAAAACGTCCCGATGCGCCGGTCGTCGGCGTGTCATTCTCTGACGCAAAGGCTTACGCGGCTTGGGCTGGGAAACGTCTGCCGACTGAAGAGGAATGGGAAAAAGCCGCATCGTGGGACGAAACGGCGCAAATCAAACGCGCATTTCCTTGGGGCGATACATTTCAAAAAAATAATGTCGCTTTCGGAATCAATTCGATTTCCGATGTCGGCAAATTTGCGGGCGGCGCTAGTTCGTGCGGCGCGATGGATATGGCAGGAAATGTTCTCGAATGGGTTGACGCATATTTTCAACCATATCCGGGCAGCACATCAACCAACGCTGAGTTCGGTGAGAAAAATCGCGTCGTGCGCGGCGGGCATTTTGGCTCGAAATCGAACGATAGTTTGAAAACCACCAAGAGAATTTACATCCCGCCTGATGTTGCGTCGGGTGAGGACGACGAAAAACTCGTTTCGGCGATTATCGGTTTTCGGTGTGCGGTTTCGGCGGACGCTCCCGATGTCGCGGAGGTTTTAAAGGCACAAAGCAAATAATTCAATCGCGGTGCGTCAAAAAAACTGGATTGAAGGGAAATATTAGATTTATGAACTGTAAAGCGATTTTCGGGAAATTATCTCTAACCGTATTAGCTGCGATTTTCCTGCTTTACGCGGTGGCAAACGCAGCGGCTCAAATGGATGAAGTCGTTATCGTCAAACAAAAAGCGAGAGCGACGATTCGCCCGAAAGCCAAGCCTGCGCCGAAAAAAATTGATGTCGTTAGACGAGTTTCGATTGTGCGCGTCGAGAAAAAAAGCCGAAGAAATTATCGCAAGCCGATTGTTTCAACGAAAACGAAAAGTGCACCGAAGCCGCCCGTCGAACGGCTCGAAGCTCAACTGCTCGCTTTGCAGTTAAGATTGATGCTGGTCAACCGCGACGGCAGTGAGTCGGAAGCCAATCCGCTGGCTTCGTTCACGCCGAACGACCGTCTGCGGCTTTCCGTTAAAGCGAATCAGCGCGGTTTTCTTTACATCATTCGCCAAAAATCGCCCGAAGCCGAAGGTGAAATCATCTTTCCGACAACGATTGTCAACGGCGGAAAAAATCTCGTGTCGGCGAATTACGAATACGTGATTCCGAATAACTGTCCGAAAGATATTATCCCGAATGCGCGCGATTGCGCGTTGACGCTTTTTCCTTATGACGAATCGCCGCAAGAATTTTTTACATTGATTTTTACCCGCGACAAATTGGTTGATTTGCCCGACGATATAATTGACAAACGCGTCAGTTTAACGAATTTAACGACGGCAGGAAAAATCCAGCCGAAGATATTGATTGATTTAATTGAAGATTCTAAACAGGATTTGGTTTCACAATCCGGCGATACGGCGTTCGCCGTGCGAATCGTAAACCAGAACGTCAATGACAACGAAGAGATTATCGAAACATTCGTTCTTAATAAGTTAAAGAAGTAAAATTTCAAATGGCAGACGCGAAACTAAAATTTAATGACCAGGAAATCGTTCTGGCGCACGGCGTAACGACGGTCGGGCGCACGACTGAGAACTCGGTTTCTTTCGCTTCCGACTCGAATGTTTCGCGCTACCACGCCGAGATCGAATGGCGCGACGGCGATTTCTGGTTAATTGATTTGGGCGGCAGCAACGGAACGACCTTAAACGGTAAAGCGGTCAAAGGCGATGAAAGATTAAATGACGGCGACAAGATTTTATTCGGCGGTTCAAGCAAAGCCGAGTTTTCTTTCGGCGAGAAAAAATCGGAGGATGCTTCGGCGGCAACCGAGCGCGAAGATTCGATTGTTTCCGAAAGCGAAGATTTAGAGAAAAAGCAAGAAGCCGAAGTTATCGCCGACGAGCAGACGACATCGAAAGCTGGAATGCCCGGAATGCTGAAAGTGGCAGGTGCAACCGTCGGTTTGGCGGTCGTTTGTGTCGTCGGCGCAGGAATTTATTCTTATTCCGGTTCGTCGGTCTGCGAAGCCAAAACCGTTATCGTCAAACCCGACAACGGCGAAACGATTACTGAAGAAACAAACATTGAAGTCGAAGCGGAAAACGCCGAATGCGTCAGTCGCGCAATCTTTTTAATCAACGGTCAAGAGTTTGCCAGCACGACCGACCAGCCGTTTACGGCGAAAATTGATCCGAAACAATTTCCCGACTTGGCGAACGGTAGTCTTCAACCGCTGCAAATAGTCCTGGAAGATGAGAAAGGAAATAAAATCCTTCAGCCGAGTGAAATCGCTCTCGCGCTGGAAACAATTGAAATCGCTCCGCCGCCGCCTACGCCGGAAGTTGTCGCCAGTGTCACGCCGACACCGACCAAAGGTGGAACAAAAGTTTCCGGTGGCGAAACGCTGGAAATGGCGAGAAATCTGCTGAAGGAATTTTCGGGAACGTCAACCTATAAATTTGATTCGCAATTTATCCAGGAAGTTCAAAAGAAAACCGGCGAATACGCAGCGGAAGGTTTCTTTCCCAGAGCCGCCGTTTACAAAGACACTATCAGCGTTTCATTCGTGCAGGAAAAAAATCTGGACGCGGCACTCGGATTCGTCTTGGCGATGAGCCGCAGCCAATTTAAGCCGCAGAAAAATGGCGCGGACGAAGGCTTGTGGCAGATGAATACCGAATTTGCCGCGCAGAACGGCTATAACGGATTGTGCGGAACGGAAACTTTATCCGATGTTTCGCAAAGATGCGCGTCGAACGCCGCGTCGCTTTATCTGAAATCCCTTGTGCTGGAAGTTTTTGAAGGCGATATAGTTTATAGTGTCGCCGCATTTGGTAAATCGCCGCAGGAAGCAAATATCTGGAAGGCGAGTTTGCCCGCCGACCGCACCGATTTTTGGAAAGTCATTAAAGACCCGAAACAGCGCGAGCAAATCGTGAAATTTTTCGCGGCGGGAATCGTGGCGGAGAATCCGCAGAAATTCGGATTGAAAAAAGACCGACCAATCTCGGAACTTTATAAAAATCTGGTCGGCAGTTAACGACGAAATATGTTGAAAGATAGCCGCTGAAAAGCACAAAAGGCGCAAAAAATCTTTTGTGTTTTTTGTGCTTTTTATGGCTATAATCTTTTGGATTTATTAAATGCTCGAAATTTCCCTGACATATTCAACCGCTGAAGGCTCGCGTGAAATATCCATCGAGCGTGACCGCACGACTTTTGGGCGCGGCGATGCCGATTGCCGTCTGAACGACGACGGGCTTTCGCGCATTCACGCGACCGTTTATCGTGATGGCGATAATGTTTGGATTGTTGATGAAAATTCGACTAACGGCAGTTTCGTCAACAATCAAAAAGTCAGCGGCAGCGGCACGATTTTAAAAAACGGCGACCAGATAAAAATTGGCAATCATACAAAAATGATCGTCAAAATTTCGGACGGGAAAACCGCCGCGCAGCCATCAGCCGTCAGCCATCAACCGGCGCGGGCGACTGTCGCTTCTGCTTCATCCGCCAAGACAAATTCCTCGATGGTGCTGCCCGTTATGGCGACGATGTTCGCGCTTTTCGTCATCGGCGTTTCCGCGCTTTTTATCGGCGTGAAAGTCATCGGTGGTGATAACAAAGAAATCGCTTATAAAAGTAACAACGAATACGAAACACCGGAAAGAACGCCTGACGATAGTAACGAAAACAAAGCTGAAAAAACGCCGAAACCGGAAAAAACCGCCACACCGAATTCCGACACCGGCAACACAACATCAAACGGCACGGAAACTTTGAACAGCGGCACGACGGTCGTTTTGCCGACGGGTAAAAAATACCAAGCGATGTCGGAGGACGAGAAAAATCGTTACATCGCCGTCAAATCCGAAAAGGTCGCCCGCATCATCGGCAATCAAAAAAGCGAGCCGATTCCGCCGGAAGCCGTCGCGGAAATTAAAAAATACCTGAACGGCTATGTCGGGCGATTGGCGAAGGCGAAAAATGACAACTGCACGCAGGGCGGTTGGGTGAAAAGCGATTTCATAACGGTTCTCGAACGCGCCACAAAGAATTCTCCATTTATCAACCGCGCCTTTAATACCGCCGGCGTTGAACCGCAAATCGGAATTTATATTGCGATGATTGAATCGGAACATTGCCCGTGTCTGGAAAGTCCCACGAAGGCGAAAGGAATGTTTCAGTTTCTTGCCTCATCCGCTCCCGATTACGGTTTGAGTCCAGACCAAAGATGCGAAGCCGAACCATCGGCAAAAGCGGCGGCGCAATATATCAAATCGCTGATGGGACGTTTCGGAACCGCGCCCGACAGCGTGCCGCTTTCAATTGCCAGCTATAACAGCGGACAGGGAAATTTGAGCAAAAATCTCGACAAAGTTTTCGCGGCGGTGTCGAATCAGGACCGCAATTTTTGGACGCTCGTCGCCAATCAAAACAAAATGGAAGGCGGCGCGGCAAAACAGTTCAGCGGCGAAAACGTGAAATATGTGCCGAAGTTTTTCGCGACGGCAATCATCGGCGAAAATCCGTCTGATTTTGGAGTAAATTTACAGCCTCTCTCAACTTATACAAAATGAAACCACGGGTTATCACAGATAAACTCAAACAAAGTATCTTTTAAAGCCTGTGTCATCTGCGGCTAAAATTTATGGCTGAATTAAGGCTCAAATACACCGACGAATATGGCGAACCCAAGCGCGTTTTCGTCAGCAGCGAAATTTTCACCGTCGGCAGACATTCGGAAAATGATTTATGCATTTCCGACAATCGGCTGTCGCGCGAGCATATTCGCATCGAACAATTCAACGACACTTTTTACGTTTCCGATTCCAATTCAAGCAATGGCACAACCCTGAACGGCGCGCGATTGAGCGGGGCAGTCATCTTAAAAAACGGCGACCGATTAAATCTCGGCGACGCGGTTAAATTTCAAATTGAAATCGGTTCGGGCGCAGAAAATATCAATCAATCGTTTGCGGTTGAAAATTCGTATTCGGTAAAAGACGAAGCGGCGTATTCGCCGAACATAGAAACTTCAAAGCCGATTTCACCAAACGTCCAAAGCGTTTCAGCGGCAGCAGATTCAAATTCGATTCCGACGGCGATTTTCTGGCTGGTGCCGATTTTCGGTTTCGTGATTTTAGTCATCGTCGGCGCGGTGATTTTTATTTTGAGCGGAAAAAACGAAGTCGCGCAAAACACCGATGTCGAGATTTCCACGCCGCGCACGAGAACGCCGCGCGCCGACGATTCGCCGCCGGATAAAACACCAACTCCAAAAAAGACTGAATCGCCCGAAAGTTCAAACGGCTCGACGAATGCGCCCGAAACAAACGCGCTGCCCACGCCGAAAACGTCCGCCGAATCGGAAAAAATTGAGCAGAACGCGGCGGCATTTATGCGTCGCATCGCCCAAAACGACCCGACCGCCTTCTTGACCGGAAAACAGACGGAAATTGTCAGCACGAAAATTACTCAACTTAAAGGCTCAAGCGCGTTAGCCGAAAACTTAAAAGCCGTGAAAAAAAATCAGGCGCAGTTTGAAACTCTGGCGAGCTCTAAAAACTTAAAGGCGCAATTTTTGGCGACCGCCGCGCTCGCTAAAATCGGCAATAACCGCGGCGATCCGCTTGCCGTCGCGCAAACGATGCTGCCGATTCTGAATGATTTGAAAATCACGCTCGACAACAAATTGGCGGACGACAATCTGCTGATAATCGCGGCGTATGAACGCGGCGCGGCGGGCAAGCCGCGCTCACTGCAAAGCACGCTCGAAGCACTTTCCAAAACGACGCAAAATGTCAGCCCGCGAATGATTCGCAGCATCTGGTTTTTGCGCGAAAAGGATAAAATCACCGAAGCCGAATTTAATTTCGCCGTTCAGTTTCTCGCTATCGGCGCAATCACGCAGAATCCGAAGGATTTCAATGTCAGCGCGGACGCGGTGACTTTTAATTAAAATATGGAAAACGAAGATTGGGTTACGGGAAACGTCAGGTTATCGGTCGGCGGCGAGCCGCTCGATTTGACGATGACCGTTCCGGCAAAGCCGGTGAAACCGCAGCGAATTTTGCCGATTTTTCAGCAGATGTCCAATTCGTTTATTGAGATGACGGAGAACGCGATTGGAAATGCGGGCGGGCAAATTTCCTGTCGAAAAGGCTGTGCGGCGTGTTGCCGGCAGGCGATTCCGCTGGCGGAAATCGAAGCCTACCAAATCGCCGCGATGGTTGAGGCATTGCCCGAACCGCAGCGCACGGAAATGAAAAATCGGTTTGACGCGGCTTGGCATCATTTCTCCGAAATCGGCTGGTTCGAGCGGTTGGACAAATGCGCCGGCGCTTCAAATGAGGAACGCGAACGAGTCGTTTTAGAGTATTTTTACGAAAATATCGCGTGTCCTTTTTTGGAAGATGAAAGTTGTTCGATTCACGACGTTCGCCCGCTCGTCTGTCGCGAATATCTGGTTACATCCCCGCCGGAGAATTGCTCCGCGCCGTCAAAAGAAACGGTGCGAATGGTCGAGCATCCGATAAAAACTTCGGACACCGTTCGGAAAATTACGAACAGCGAAAACTTAAATCGCGCCGTCAATTTCGTGCCGCTCGTTCTCGCGCTCGAATGGGCGAAAAGAAACGAAGACCGATTTCCCGAAAGAACCGGCGAGCAATGGATGGCGGCGTTTTTCACGAATTTAACCAAAAGCGAAATCCCGAAAAACACTTAGATTTCTAATCAATTTATGCGCCGCTTTTATGCTCCGATCGAAAATTTCGATGAACGGAAAATTTGTTTGAGCGTCGAAGAATCAAGACACTTGCGCGACGTTTTGCGATTGAGCGAAGGCGCGAATGTGCAGGTTTTTGACGGCGCGGGAAAAGAGTTTCTGTGCGAAGTCGAAAAGCTCGAAAAGAAGCAAACCGTTCTTAAAATTCTCGAACAAGTTGCGGCGAACGCCCCCGAATCGGATTTGAATTTAACGCTGGCGGTCGCGCTTTTGAAGGGTGAAAAGTTCGATCTCGTTGTTCAGAAAGGCGTGGAATTGGGCGTGACAAAACTCGTCCCGCTTAACACGAAACGCGCCGATGTAAAACTTAAAGACGCGGACAAAAAAACGGAGCGCTGGCGGAAAATTGCGCTCGAAGCCGCCAAACAATCGGGACGCGCAAAATTGATGCCGGTCGAACCGCCGATTGATTTTGAAAAATTTATCGAAACGGCAGACGGCACGCGAATTTTATTTGCCGAGCGCGGCGGCGAGAGTTTTTCTGAAATTAAAGCAGCCGAAAAAATCACGGCAGTCGTCGGCGCGGAAGGCGGTTGGGAATCCTCGGAAATCGAAGCAGCGCGGGAGAATAGATTCCAGATAATTACTCTCAAAGGCAGAATTTTGCGGGCGGAAACAGCGGCAATCGCCGTCGCCGCGATTCTGCAAAACAGGTTCGGCGATTTGATTTGACCGTCGAAAAACTCTGCTATTTTTCAATCTTTTTTTGAAGGCTCATAATTTCCGCTACGGCTCCGAAAATTTTTTGTTTGAAAGTCGGCGGCGCGGCATTGTCGGCAGCGTGAATTCCGAGCAAAACGTGAATTACCTTGACGGCTGAAAGCACTGATTGGTCAACGTCTTTAGTAGAAAACCAGGGACTGAGGCAAACGTGAACGCGCCCCGTTTCATCCTGCCACGCTTCGATATTTTCTAAATCAATTGCCCGCGCAATTTTTTCCGTGTCAGTTCCGTCGGGCAAATCTAAAATCACCGAACAGCGTTCGTCAATTTCTAAAACGCAGTCAACACCGACCGTTTCGCGTAAGCCTTCGCGCACGTCGGCGAATACGTGGTTAATCGCTGTTTCGGTCGCTTTCAGCAATTGTTTTTGACCGGCTATAACTTTTGAGTTTTCCGGTGCAGCGGCTTCGCCGATTTGCAAAGTTTTCCAAACCGGCGGCACGCGCCACGCCAACAATTTCGTTCCGCGAACAGGCGGACCGCCCGTTAAAGCGAGTTCTCAATAATTTTCCCAGCGTCCGATCCAGCGGCTCATTTTTAATTCTCCCTGTTTAGAATGATAACCGATTCAAAACGAAAATTGCGACGTTTGGAATGTTCAAATTTAGTTTTCGGATTAGAACGAATTTGGATTCAAAAAAGTGAAATTAATGTTTGTGGGAATGCGGATGTCCGACGATCTCGCCTGCCGGAAGCGTGACGAAAAGTTTGCCGTGCTTGACGCCTTTCAGACTCAAAAGCGCGTCGGCGAGCGTGCGGACTTGTTTGATTCCGCCGCGCAAAACAATGACTTCCATACAATCGTCGCGGCTGATGTGAACGTGCAGCACCGACACGATGAAATTAAAATAATCGTGCTGGAGCGCGTTCATTTTATCCGCCAGGTCGCTGGCGTGATGGTCATAAACGAGTGTCAGGCTGCCTAAAACTTCGCCCGTTTCCGGCACGTCGTCGAGGCGCGATTTGACCAGCGCGTCGCGCATTAAATCGCGCAGCGCCTCGGAACGATTGGCGTAGCCCTGGGCGGCAATCAAGCGGTCAAAATTTTGTAGGAGTTCTTCTTCGACGCTCACGCCGAATCTTGAAAGTTCGCTCATTTTTTACTCGTTAGAAATTTTAATACAAAGCGATTTTAGCATTTTCGGCGAACAACCTCACTCGCAAATTTTGAAAAGCAGCGGTCGGCTTGGGCTGGCATCGGCGATGAACGAAGCGATTTGCAGATTTAAAAGATACGCGCCGTCCTTGATTTCGTCGGCGACGTAAATCATTTCGGTAATTGTATTGTGAATCAAACTCGCTTCATTAATCGTTCGGCTATCAGGCGCGACGTTCCAGAAAACTCGATGGTTGGAAAGTTTTCCTTCGTCGAACGTACGGTCAATCGAAGGAACGTCAACCAACAGGTGTTTTACCTGGTTTTCTACGATAAAGTTTATCGCTTCGGTCGAGAAAAACGGCGGTGGATTTTCCATATACGCCCGCGATTGTTTGCTCGCATCGTTCGGCAGCGTTCGGATTATCAAACTGTCAAATTTTCGATTTTCTAAATTCTGCAAAGCGTTTTCGATTGCCTTGCGAGTAATTAGTTTATCTGTTTCGGTTAATTCAACGGCGTAAGTTTCTGTTGATTGGTTAGCGTTTTCCGGTTTAATCGAAATGAGCGCGGCAAAAACGAATGCGTCTTTCAAACAATCGTGAACCGAAATTCGCTCGTCGGTGATGTGCCCGACGCATTCGGTATGCGTGCCGTTACAGTGCGGAACGAATTTCACCTGCTCGAAATTACAGCTTCCGCCGCGCCTCGTGTCGCCGATGAACGCGCCCGTTTCGCAAGCGGTCGCCGTCGCCCGTTCCACGCCGAAAGCGTTCGGCTGCGCGCCGTTGAAATCGAGCGGAATCGAAATATCAATCGGATTTTCCGCTGCAATTTTGTAAGTTTGATTATTAAATTCGACGCAAAAAATCATTTTGAAAATCGGCGCGTGACGAGCGCAATCAATAAGTCCGTGCAAGCTGCACTATTAAAAACATTTACCGCCGTCGCCGGTAAGTCGTGCGGCATCGGCAAATCACAAACAACTTGTTCTGCCGCCGTCCACCGGCAAATTTACGCCGTTGATATACGAAGCCGCCGGGCTTGCCAGAAACGCGATTGCCGCAGCGATTTCTGCCGCGTCGCCGAAACGTCCGGCGGGAATTTCTGCCCGCATCATTTCCTTCACGCGCTCGATTGATTCGCCGCTCTTTTTCGATTTGTTTTCGATAATGGATTCGAGCCGACCCGTCCAAGTCGAGCCGGGCAGAACATTATTAACGGTAATCCCAAACTCGCCGAGTTCGCCCGCCAAAGTTTTCGCCCAACTCGCCACCGCGCCGCGAATCGTATTTGACACGCCCAAGTTAGGAATCGGCTGTTTGACCGAAGTCGAAATGACGTTAATGATTCGCCCATATTTTTCGGCTTTCATTCCTTCAACGAGCGATTGGACAAGAATTTGATTGCAAATTAAATGCGCCTGAAACGTATTAATAAAGTCCTGCACGTCAGCATCAATTGCTTTTCCCGCCGCCGGTCCGCCCGTGTTGTTGATTAAAATATGAACGGGCGACGGATTTTTTTGTAAATATTCGGCGACTCGATTTTTTAATTCGTCGGGCGCGGAAAAATCGGCGACGATAAAATCGTGCTGTTGATTTTGCGCGTCGTTTAATTCGTCTTTGACTTGTTTCAATAAATCCTCGTTTCGGGCAAGCAGAACAATTGACGCGCCGAGATTTGCCAATTCGATTGCGGCGGCTTTGCCGATGCCTTGCGTGCTTCCGCAAACGAAGGCTTTTCTTCCAAACAAATTTATATTCATAATTTACTTTGATGTTTACCGACTTTAAAGCATCTTTCAGTTTCGTCCCAAAAAATATTTTCCTTATTGTCGTCCCAAACTTTTTGCCATCGTGCTTTGATATTTTTTCTGCCGTGTTTTTTGATGTAATTTCGCAGAATTGCTTCGCTCATTGAGTCTTTGTCATTTCCGCGCTCCAAAAAATCGTCCCAACTAAATCCTTTAATTGTCGAAGTTTTGCCATCGTCTTTCGTGAATAAATCGTTCAGGATTATCAGCGCAACGTCGCCAACGTAAACTTTATACCAAAAATTTATGACGCTTCTATCAAGTTCTGTTTCGTTGTCAAGTTTGCCGATAAGGTACGGAATCGAATCTTTACCGTTGGCAATTAAATCATCAGCAATCGAGAGTTGATTAAATTCCTTGTCCTTCAATCCGCCGTCCTGTGCTCTGCCTTGCGGGTTAATGTATTTGATTTGGGTTAAGTCAATTTTGCTTAAATCTAATTTCGGCGTAACGATCGTTTGAGTCTGCAATGTGCCAGCCTTGGAAATTTCAGAAGTATTACAGCCAGACAATAGGAAAATAAGGATGGTAAATAAAAAAACTTTATAATTCAGTGCCTTCATAATTCGCAGTTCTCCTGATTTATATCGATTTCACTTTTTGTATCACTTTAGTCAAATCAACCTCGCCGACGTTTTTGATATTCGCGCAGATTTCCATTAGCAGTTTATCCTGCGCGTTACCTTTTTCTTTAGCGACTGAATAAGGCAAATCTTCGCGGAACGTAACCATCGAATATTTGGAAAAATAATCAGGAAATTCGTGTTCGAGTTTCGTTTCGAGTTCTCTTTTCCTGACGAAAACCGGGTCGGCAACCGCGTCGCGCATTTCGTAAAAATTTTCTTCCGCCATTTGTGCAATCGCGTCGGTGTTTTCCTTGCGCGAATTTGTAAATTCGTCAAAAACTGTTTTCCAATCTGTGCCGTGCCGTTCGATTAAGTCGTTTAGCACGCGACAATCTTCAAACGAAGCATTCATTCCTTGCCCGTAAAACGGCACAACAGCGTGCGCCGAATCGCCGATTAGCAAAGATTTTCCGCCGACATTCCACGGGAAACATTTTATCGTGCCGAGATTTCCGGTCGGGTTGGCGAAAAAATCTTCGACGAGCGTCGGCATCAGCGGAATCGCGTCGGCGAAATTTGTCTCGAAAAATTCGAGCAGAGATTTTTCATCGGTCAGCTGCTCGAAACTGTTCTCGCCCGTATGCGCCAGAAACAAAGTGCAGGTGAAACTGCCGTCGAAATTCGGCAGCGCGATCATCATAAACGCATGCCGCGCCCAGATATGCAGAGCGTTTTTCTCCATCTGAAACTCGCCGTCCGCGTTTGGCGGAATATGCAGTTCTTTATAACCGTGTTCGAGCCATTTCTGGGAGAAATCAAAACGCGGAACGCCGCCGTGCAGCATCGCGTCGCGAATCGCCGAACCCGCGCCGTCGGTCGCAATCAACGTTTCGCCTTTGATAATTTCTCCCGATTCAAGTTTCGCTTCGCCGGTTTTACAGTCGAAGCCGACGCATTTTTCGTTAAAATAAAATTTTACGTTCGCGTATTTTTCCGCTTCATTGATCAAAGCGACGTTCAAACCGGAGCGTGAAACCGAGTTGATAAATTCGCCTTCGCGCCCGCTGTATGGCAGAAGTTTCGTCTGTCCGTCAATCGCGTGAATCATTCGCCCGTGCATCGGAACGGCTTCGGCGAGCATATATTCGTCCAAGCCGATTTCTTTGAGCGCGGCGATTCCGCGGTTTGACAGCGCGAGATTTATCGAACGTCCCGCTGCCGTTTCCTGTTTTCGCATATCGCCGCGCGATTCATAAACGTCTGCCGCGATGCTGCGTTTGGCAAGATAAATCGCGAGCAGAGAACCGGACAATCCCGCGCCGATGATGATTACTTTTTGTTTGGTCATAACTTGAAAATTATTAAAAACGCCCCTTTTCGCATAATTGCGGCGACAGAAAATCAAAACAGTGTTAAACTACCTAATTATGAGTTACAGTCCACTCGCAATCAAACGCAGTTACGTTTTAGGCGAAATTTATAACCAATGCGACCCGATTGAAAGCATTCCGGTTTATATGAACGAACCGACGGGCGAACCCGTCGGTTACGTTGACGAAAGTCTGGGGCATTACGCCGATGCTTTTACGTTTCATATATCTGAAACGCTTTGTAAACAACTTTCAGCAAGTCATTTCGATTATGCTTTCGGTTTCGAATATGCGGAGAATGCAGACGGAAGTGCCACCAGAAAGCGGATTAAATTAAACCACATTCTGCTGGTCGGAAAGAAGCCGCTGTTCAACAAAAAAATCGTTTTCAAAGAAGTAGTTATGGCGGAAGATTAACGTGATTTTTCGATTCGCTTTTGAGCGAAGTTTAGAGTGTCTGCAAAATCAAAAAAGGACGATTGTGAACCAATCGTCCTTTTTTGATTTTGCAGACACTTCCTAGAAACTTTTTCGAAACAGGTAAGATGCCTTGATAAAAAACGTCCGCCCGTTGCCGCGAAAGCCCGGCTCGCGCAAGCCGGTGTAAGGATTGTAGCCGTTGTAGTTCAAATCATCGTTGTAACCGGCGTAAAGTGCCGTTCCCGGACTCGGCGTGTAGCCGACGACGAGTTGAGGGCGCAGACGCGCGGCGAGCGTCGAATAATCGAGCCGCAGACGGGCGAAGATGTCGCGGTTGAATTGATAAGTCGAACGCAGTGAGAAAATGTTGTCATCGAAAGCCGTTTTGCCCGTGTCGTATCTGGTCAGGCGCACTTTATTATAATTTAGCTGCGCCTGCCACGCGGCGGTCGGCTGATAGCGGAGAACCGATTCGATGTAGAGCTGGTCGCCCGCGCCCGGATCGAGCGGCGCGTTTCGTCCGAAAAGCGTGGCGGCGCGGCTGGCGCGCTCAAATCGGCAGTCGCTTCCCGAAAAATTGCAGCCCGCGCCCAAATCGTAGTCGAGCTGTCCGGTCGTGTGGCTGAGAACAAGCAGAGCGAAAATCTGCTTGACGGGCGAGGCTTCAACGAAGCCGTAAATTTCGCGTCTATGGGCGGAGCGTTCCGAGTCGTCACCGAAAAACGTATTCCGTCTGCCGGGCGCGCGCGTCGCGCCGAATTCCGATTCAAAAACTCTTTCGTAACCGAACTCGACGCCTGTGCCGACGAAAACCTGCCGCTGCAACGCCAACATTCCTTGCGTATTCGACTGCCAATTCTGCGACCGCCCGCGCCAGTCGAAACTAATCACGCTGTCGTTGTTCAGGCGTTTGTAAATAATGTTCTTTTTAGTGTCTCGGTCGGTTTGATATTGAACGAACGAGCGGTGCTGGTTGGTGTCAACGCGCGGCGTGAAACCGACATCGGCACGGTAATCTCTGGTTCTGCCGACACCACTGACTGACATATAAAGATTGCGGTCGGAGCGTTCAAACGAATACGAATAACCGAAGCCGTTGCCGCTGCGATATAAATTGCGGTTCAAATCCGAATCGTAGAAAAACCGGCGCGAATGCGTTCCGAGAATTTGAAATTCCGTGACGACTTTCGGAGTCAAACGAAAACGTCCGTCGAAACCGGCGGTGTTGTTGTGGCGGTCGGTAAAATTATAAGTCGTGGCGAAAAAGCCGAGATTGTGCTGTCTGCCGACATCGCGTTTTAGGCGAATAATTCCAATGTCGGCGTTTTTATCAATGGCGCGCCCGATGCCGCAGACGGCGTTCGGATTCGCTCGCCGGCAAATGTTGAAATTCTCGCGCTCGTCGAGCGAGTAATTTCCCGGCGCGTTGTCCGAAGCGTAAAGCACGCCGAACGTATTTTTGCCGCGTCTGCCCGTCAGTTTCAAAGCGATGTCCGGGTCAACTATCGCGCGCGTATTGACGACGTTCATTCGCGTATTAAAAATGTCTATTCGCTCCAAAAAAAACGGTCGTTTTTCAGCGAAGAAAATCGGGAATCGCTGGTTTGCCGAGGTCACGGGCGCGTCGGCTTCGACTTGCGCGAAGTCGGGGTTATAAGCGAAATCCAAAGTTATCGTCGGAGTCAAACTAAACTTCGCCGTCATACCGAATTCCGGTTTGATGCCGTCGTTCACGAAACGTCCTGACGGGTCTTGATTGAAAGTAAAAGCGGTGCGCCTGCCCGCTTCGGAAACGGTGAAACTCGGATTTATTTCAAGCTGTCGCGTCGTGGAAATTTCTTCGAGTCCGGTAATGTGACCGGCTTGATTGAGCCAGCCGGAAATGCTTCGATTCTGCGGCATCCACGAATTATATTCGTTGTTGTTATATTTCACGCGGCGGTTGATGTGCAAACCCCATTGTTTGTCTTTGCCTGCTTCATAACGCAGAGACTTGAACGGAATCGCCACTTCGATAGTAAAGCCGTCTTCGGTCAAAACGCCTTTCGATTCCATCACAATATCGAGGCTGTAATCCTCGCCGCGACCTTCGGTAAAAGTTCCGTCTGCCTGTATTCCGTATGGATTAAAAAATAAAAGATACGCTTGCCGCTGGTCATTAAAAGTATCGAGATGAACCAGCACGTAATCGTCGTTAAAAATGTTGTCGCGTCTGGCGAGCGTCGCCCGCACTTTGTCTTTGTCCTGAATGATGCGAAAAGCCAAATAAAGATGCTTCGCATCATAACCCATCATAAACTCGGTCGGGTGCGTCGGTTTTACATTATCGCCCGGATTGATTTGCAGAAAATCGCCGAAAACGGCGGCATTGCGCCAAACGCCGTCATCGAGTTTGCCGTCAATTACCGGCGCGGATTCGAGGCGCGGAATGCGAACCGCCGCGTCGCGCTTCACATAGCGGCTGACAGGAACAACCGGTTCGACGCTCGTTTCGACGGCGGCGGTGTTTGGCTCGGTCGCCGGTTGCGGGACGTTCGGCGACGGATTCGGTGACGGCGATAAAACAGTGTCGCCGGTTTTAGTAATCG
>CBDUBY010000011.1:0-36613 GCA_965365505.1 uncultured Pyrinomonadaceae bacterium
CTTAATAATTCCGTTAAAGCAGAATTCCGTTAAATTAATTTAACGGAATTCTGCCGGGCTTGCGCTATTTGTTCAAGTTTTAACTTTTGAAATCAAAAACGCGCCGAAAATCGAAAAGATAAACAGCGGACTCCAGACGGCGAAAAGCGGCGCGAGATAGCCGTTTAAGCCGAACTGCTCAAAGGTCATTGTTATGCCCATAAATAAAAGCCATACGCCGACCGCGTAACCGACTGTGACGACTCTTCCCTTGCGGCTCAACGATAAGGCGAACGGCGCGGTGAAAAGCGTGATGACGAACGGCAAAAAGAGCGTCGTGTATTTTTTCTCCAAAGCGACTTCCAGATTTCTGCGCTCGCTTTCCGATTCGCTGTCGGTGATTTGTTCAAGGGTTTGGCGGCGGTTGAGATGGCTTGGTTTTTCGCTGAAATCATTAAAAGGATTCGACGCTTCGGCAATTTCACCGTTGGCGAGGCGAACGGTTTCAACTCTGCCGCCGTTTAATATTTGTTTTTCTGCCGCAGCGGTAAATCTGATTTTGTCCGTTTCCCAAATCGCCTCTGCGGTTCGATAAATAGTTTGCAGTCGGGTTTCGTCATTGGAAAATTCGTAAATCGAAAGATTTTTCACTCGCTGTTTCAAATCGGTTTTGTCTTCGAGTTCAAAAGAGTAAATTCGTTTCCCGTTTGCCACCCAATACTTCCCTGCTTTGTTGGCAACGATTCCCCGACTGCGAATCCGGGCGCGCAGTTCGTCCTGCACGATGTTGGCGCGCGGCGCGATTGATTCCTGAATGACGAAATTAACCGCGCCGAGCAGAATCATCAAACTGAAACACGGCAGCAAAAGCCGGTAGACGCTTTGTCCGGCGGCAGTCCACGAAACGATTTCATTTTGTCTGGATTTGACGACGAAGGTGGCGAGCGTCGCAATCATCAACGCCGACGGTGCCAGTTGCAGATAAATAAATGGCAGTAGATAAAACAGGTATTTCGTCAGCAACACAAATCCGCCGCTGATTTCTCCTGCAAATTTCCAAAGCTCGAAAGCAGTGAAAATCATATAAATTATCGTTAAAAAAACGACCGTCAGCGAGAAGTATTTCAGCAGATTGCGAATGATGTCAAAATCCAGAATGCCGGTCGTCCACTGAAAATAAAAACTTTTTCTTTTCTCGCCGTCCCGATTCACTGCCGGTATTTTTTCCTTCAGTTGATGCCACAAATTACTGAAAGTTTTTCCGAGAGTAATTTTATTCGACAGAAAAAGCCAGGAAATTACCAGCGAACTAATTAAAATCGGAAACAGGCTCGCGGTGGAAACATTGATTTGATTGGTTCGCGCCAGCTGCTCGCCCAAAAGAGTTATCAAATAATATATGACCAGACCGACAAGAGCTAAAAATATGCCTAAACCTCTGCCGCCGCGATTGAAACGCAAAACCAGAGCCGTTCCGAGCAGAGCGAAAATCAAAGGTGTAACCGACAGAATTATTCTTCTCTGCCAAAGTATCTGCGCCTCGATTCGTTCCTTTCCCTCTTTGCTCCGCGCGTATTGCGCGAGTTCACGCAAGCCGAGCTCGTCGGGCGTTCCGTCGGTCGCCGTTAATTTTTCAAGGACTTCCCCGCGTTTGGTTTTAATCGCTACCCGAAATTGACCGATATTTTCCGAAACGTATTTCGGCATCGCCTGTTCAATGGGAAAAGTGCTGACAACGGCATTTTCCAAAACCAATTCGGAACTTTCATCTTTTGTATCAATGCGTCCACTTTTTGACGTTATCAGACGCGCTTCTTTTTTTTCTTTGTCCTCGTTGTAGATGAAAATGTTTTCCCAGGTGCCGCGTTTTAAATCGCCGTTTTTGACGTAAATCGTGTAGCCGTTTATTTCGCTGTTGAAAACGCCGGGCTCAATCGGCGATTCGAGCTTGTAAAGTGCCGTTTGCAGCGCGACCTGGCGAACGATCCGAGCCGCGAACGGAACGCCGTAGAGATTGATGGAAAAGGTAAAAAAAGAAAGAACGACTCCTAAAATAATAATCGGAATCGTAATTTGAAAATTGCCGATGCCCGCCGCGCGAATGGCAGTCAGCTCGCTGTCGCCGAGCATTCTCGACAAACCGATTATAACGCCGACCAAAACCGCCATCGGACAGGTAAAAGCAATTACGTTCGGGACGAGCGCGAAAGTTAGCTGCCAGACTAAATTTTTGGGAATGTTGAGGCTGAAAAAAATATCCGAATAACGGCTGGCTTGCTGGACAAATAGAATCACGCTGAGCAGCAGCCAGGAAAATACATAGTAAGGCAAAACAGCTTGAAACAGGTATTTTGAGATTAACCAACTAACTGGCTTCATTTGAATTTATAAACCGGCGGTTAAAATTTTCTGCTCAAGCGTTTCCTTACCGAGTGTATTGGCAATCAAACGCCGCAAAACTGCCGAAACTTCCCTGACGTTTTCCGACTCATTTGCCCACAACTCAGCAAATCCATTCGGCGATTTTTTTTGCGCGTCGGAATACAACCTTCGTTGTTCGGCTGTGATAATCCGGTCGCTGCGGTTCGACTGGCATTGACGGCAAACGAGATGAAAGTTGGTTTGTAAATTAGCCGAAGCATTTTCGCCGAGTTGTTTTTTGCAACGGTCGCATTTATTCCAGTCCGGCAAATAACCGCTGATTTTAAGAATCCATAACTCGAAATATAAACCGATTACATCAATACTCGACGGATTTGCGGCGGCTGTTTCGAGACAAACTTTTGCCATCCGGTAGAGATTCGGATTCGGCTCGTGCGGCGGGGCGAATTCCAAAAGCAATTCGGCTAAATAAGAAAATTTTTGGAGAAATCGCGGATCGCCCGCCGCTTCAAAATAAGATTTGACGAGCTCGATGTTCCCGATGGAAACCAGTTCCCGTTCCTCTTTTTGAAAATATGAAATGCTGATAACGGAAAACGGTTCAAGCCCGCCGCCGAAACGACTTTTCAGACGTTTCGCGCCTTTGGCGACGCCGCGCACCAGACCTTCATTTTGGGTGAGCAAAACAACGATTTTATCGGCTTCTGCCAGACTGTATGTTTTGAGGATAATACCTTCTGTATCAACTAAACCCATTGTTCGATTACCACGGCAAAAAATAAAAAATCCAGGCTAAAACCAAACTAACCACAATAAACTGCCCGAAGATTTTCAAACCGTAAATTATTTTCTCTTTTGAATCGCCCGCTGCAAAAACGCCGAAGGCGATGGCGACGAAAAAAGCGAATCCGACCAAATATAAAAAATGAATCATTTTTTTCTCCCCAATTGGATGTCGAGCGCGTCCAAAACGGCTAAATAATTTAACAGCCCGGCGACTTCCAAAAATCTGCCGCCGTATTCAAAAGTCGCCCACGCCGCGACATTCGGCAAAGGATTCATCGCCAAAAGCAGACTTATTGCGCTGCCCAGACCGTTTCCCAATCTGGCAAAGACATTGAGCAGGTAGAGCAGAGAACCATCCTTGAAGTCGAATCCCGGATAATAAGCGCCGCCGCTCAAGAGAGCAATCACAAACATTGTCCAGATAACGGCGGCTAGCACTATGCCGCGCTTCCAGCGTCCCTGCATTAAATGTCCGAAGCCAGGCAAAAGCCACGCTACCAGACCGATTAAAAAAGGATTATTCATATCATTAGTTTTCCCGGATACTGAGATTTCAGTTTAATTGTCCTCGTGCAGACGGTCTAGCTTTTCTTCTGATAATCTGCGCTAATTATTAATTTGACAACTGTTAACCATTCCGAGAATTTACTTTAGCTCTAATAAAGTAGATATTTAACTTTCATTCGATTAAATTTTTCTACGTCCGTTTGCCAGGAAAGTTTTATTTCTTCCACGCTATTACGTTTTTCAAACATTTCCCTAATTCTTGAAGTTCCGGCGATCACATCAAACGGATTCCGGTCAAAAACGTATTCGTAAGCCGCAGTTTTCCACTTAAAATCGTCAGCGTATAAATCGTGCGCTGACTTGACCATCGCCAATCCGGTGATAACCGGTTCGAAACTTTGCCGGTCAATAATATGCAGAAAAACTCCGCCGCAATTCTGATTGGCGTGTTTTTGAAACGTCGGAAGAAAATTTATCGGGCGGAAAATAACGCCCGGCAAACCCAGTTTCGTCAATGAATCGGCGTATTCGTCAGCGTTAATATAAGGCGCGCCGACAATCTCGAAAGGTCGGGTCGTGCCGCGTCCCTCGGAAACTTCCGTGCCTTCAAAACATACGGTTGCCGGAAAAACGATGGTCGTATCAACCGTCGGCATATTCGGCGAAGGCATTACCCACGGCGCGTCGGTTTCATCATAGAAATCCGCGCGCTCCCAGTTTTCCATTTCAACAATTTCAAGCTCGCAATTAATTCGGAATTCTTCATTGAAAAGCCTTGCCAGTTCTCCAACAGTCAAACCGTGCCGCATCGGAATCGAAAACTGTCCGACAAAAGATTCGTGTCCGCTTTCCAACAAGTTGCCTTCGACCGCTAAACCGCCGATTGGGTTCGGTCGGTCTAATACAATCATCTTTTTCCCGAATTCGGCGCACGCTCGCATTGCATTTGCCATCGTGTATATGAATGTATAAACGCGGCAGCCAACATCTTGTAAATCAAACACTAAAGCGTCAATATCTGATACCATTTCTTCGGTCGGCTGTCTGGTTTCACTATACAGAGAATAGATCGGCAAGCCGGTTTTTTTATCAACCGTGTGTGCGGTTTCAATCATATTATCCTGCACATCGCCCCGAATGCCGTGTTGCGGTCCGAAGAGTGAAACTAAATTTATCTGCGGATGCTCGTCAAACAAATCAGCCGAATGGCGAAATCGGTGATTTACCGAAGCCTGATTGCAAATCAACCCGACACGAGTATTTTTGCCGAATCCTGACTGACCGCCTAAAACTTTTTCTAAGCCTAGTTTAACAGGCTTGTGCTGTAGTTTTGCCACAGATTACTTAACTTCCTTCCTTAAAGAATTTGAACATTTATACGGCTCGTTACCGAGCTTTTGAAACATAACTCCAGGGTTGTTTTTACAAAACATTCATAATGTTCTGCCATAAATGCATCGTCTGTCAATTTGAGCATTTAAACTTAAAGAATTATCATTATCCTTTTATGAAACGCAAAAATATTTTGCCGAAAATTCGCTCGACCACTGTTTTATTTGTTTCCCGAAACGAAAAAATTGCGATGGCTGGCGACGGTCAGGTCACTCTTGGCGAAACGATCATTAAAGGCAACGCTCGCAAAGTTCGGCGCATTTTTAACGACGAAGTTTTGGTCGGATTCGCAGGAGCGACGGCTGACGCATTTTCACTGCTCAGTAAATTTGAAACTAAACTCGAACAATATCAGGGACAACTCGAACGCGCTGCCATCGAATTGAGCAAAGAGTGGCGAACCGACAAATATCTGCGCCACCTCGAAGCACTTTTGATTGTTGCCGACAAAAAGGACGCATTTCTAATTTCCGGCAAAGGCGATGTTATTTCGTCTGATGAAGGCTTGCTTTCAGTCGGGTCCGGCAGTATGTTTGCTCTTGCCGCAGCGAGAGCATTGTATCAAAACACGCATATGTCGGCGAAAGAAATTGCTGCCGAAGCACTGCGAATCGCGGGTGAAATCTGCATTTATACTAATTCGGATATTATCCTCGAAGAATTGTAATTTCACACACGAATTATTTATAAATGGCTATTTATCTAAGGGGAGAAATTAAAGAACCCGCACCGAAACCGAAGCTCGATGATTTAACGCCGCGACAGATAGTCGCGGAACTCGACAAATACGTCGTCGGGCAGGCAAATGCCAAACGCGCCGTCGCTGTCGCGTTGCGAAATCGTATCCGAAGGCAAAAATTGCCCCCCGAAATCGCGCAGGACGTTTTGCCGAAAAATATCTTGATGATTGGTTCGACAGGCGTCGGCAAAACCGAAATTGCCCGGCGTCTCGCGCGATTGGCTAATTCTCCGTTCATCAAAATCGAAGCGTCGAAATTTACCGAAGTCGGCTATGTTGGGCGCGATGTTGAAAGTATGATTCGTGAATTAACCGAGGTTGCCGTCGAGATGACCCGGCAGGCGGCATTTGAGGAAGTTTCCGGTCGGGCAGAAGAAAATGTCGAAGAAAAAATTTTAGATATTCTGCTTCCCTCTTCAAATACCTATTCGAATAATTACGAACCGGATAGTTTAAGCGAAACAATCGAGAAATCGCCCGCTAATCGAACGCGCGAAAAACTTCGTGATCAATTACGAAACGGCGAATTGGACGATCGTTTGATCGAAATTGAAACGACTGAACGCTCGAACGCCACCATTGATTTTGTTGGTGGACAGGGAATGGAGGAAATGGGCGTTAATTTCCGGGATATGTTCGGCAATTTATTCCCGTCAAAATCAATCCGTCGAAAGTTAAAAATAGCCGAAGCGAAAATTTTTCTACTTCGTGAAGAACAAGAAAGTTTAGTAGACACGGAACAGATAAATCGCGCGGCTATCAAAAAGCTCGAATCATCAGGAATAATCTTCCTGGACGAAATTGATAAAATCGCCGGTCGCGAATCAGGCAGCGGTAGCCCGGACGTTTCGCGTGAAGGAGTGCAGCGCGACTTGCTCCCCATTGTCGAAGGCACGACCGTCAATACCCGTTACGGAATGGTCAGCACCGAACACATTCTTTTTATTGCTGCCGGTGCCTTTCATATTTCTAAGCCATCGGATTTAATTCCCGAACTGCAGGGACGCTTCCCGATTAGAGTCGAATTAGAATCATTAACTTTAGATGATTTTAAGCGCATACTTATACAGCCTAAGAATTCGCTTATTAAGCAGTACCAAGCACTGCTTAACACCGAAGAAATCATACTTACTTTCACTGAAAGTGCTATTTCCAGTCTCGCCGAAATGACGGTCAACATCAATAAAAACACTGAAGATATCGGTGCACGGCGACTCCATACGCTTTTAGAAAAACTTCTGGAGGAGATAAGTTTTCTGGGCAGTGAACTCGAGAATAAAAATCAGTTAATCAACGATGAGTACGTCCAAGAAAAATTAGGAGAACTTGTTAAAGACCAAAATTTGCGCCAGTACATTTTATAAATTAAACGCATTTTAAACACTATGCTTAATCATAAACTTTTAAGCAAAAAACACTTTTATAAAACAATTTGGGCTGTTGTTGTTTTTTTTCATTTGTTCTTCAGTTTAAGTTGCGGAAGGCGTAAGCCGCCGCAGCCGCCAGTCGAGCAGGTTGTCCAGAGAACTGTACTCCAAGGGACGCAGAGAGGAAACATAATTCTGCTTTCTTGGAGGCTTCCCGCTCAAAATGCTGCAGACGCCAGCTTATTGAACATCAGTCGTGCTGATGTCTACCGTTTGACTGAACCTTTAACCATACCGCTCGCTCTTACTGAGGAAGAATTTGCTTCCAACAGCACACTGATTTCATCAGTGCCGATTTCTGAAGCTGATTTTCGACGCGGCGAATTATCTTACACAGATACTCTGCAGTTCGCCGGGCAAAATGCGCGGTTGCGGTACGCCGTTCGTTTCGTTAATGCCTCTGGACAGAAGGCGGCGTTTTCAAACTTTCTGCTTGTTGAACCGTCGGCTAGGGTTGCAAACAATCCGACGGAACTCAGCGGCTTGCTTTCTGAAGATGCTGTCGAAATCTCCTGGAATTCACCCAGCGGGAACGTTGATGGGTCAAAGCCTGCTAATATCGTCGGCTTCAATGTTTATCGAATTGACGGCAAATTGGGGTCGGCTGAACTTCTTACCCCCAGACCAGTAACCGGAAATAGTTTTGCAGACCGAGCATTTAAATTTGATTCGAATTATCAATATTATGTACGAACAATTTCTTTAGGAGATAACGGCGAGTTGTTGGAGAGTTTGAACTCCAATCTATTTGAAGTAACGACTAAAGACACATTTGCGCCGAGTGCGCCGAGTGCGCTGACTATCGCCGCAGCGCCCGGCAATTTATCAATCTTCTTTGTCAGTAATGCTGAAAAAGACGTAAGCGGCTATCGAATTTATCGTTCGTCCGATTCCAGCCGACCTCTTTCGGAATGGACTCTGCTGACCAATGAATTATTAACAACTAACACTTTTCAGGATACGAATGTGGAATCTGGAAAAACTTATTTTTACTACCTAACTGCCGTAGATAAAAACGGAAATGTCAGCCCAAAATCCGTTATTGTTTCTGAAAAAGTTCCATAAAATTTCTATGAAAATTTGCCGCTTTAGTTACGAAAATTCGATGTTTTGGGGCGAGCTCAAAAACAATGCAGTTTTTCCGATAGAGAATTTTCATAATCCGTTTGAGCAAAATAATTCGATAATACTCAACGAACCTATCAGCATCGAAAATATAAATCTCTTGCCTGTAGCATCTTCCAAAATTGTTTGCGTCGGGCGCAATTACGCCGAACACGCATCCGAATTAGGCAATGAAGTGCCGAAAGAACCGCTTTTATTTTTGAAAGCTCCCTCTTCCGTAATTACCGATAAACAGCCTATAATCATTCCAAAACAATCTAAACAAGTCGAACACGAAGGCGAAGTTGCCGTTGTTATCGGACGTTCTTGTAAAAATTTATCCGACGAGGACGATCCGCTTCGATATGTTTTCGGATATACCTGTTTGAACGATGTGACCGCCAGAGATCTGCAGCGTCAGGATGTGCAGTTCACACGCGCCAAATCGTTTGATACGTTTTGTCCCGTTGGCGCAGTTATCGAAAATGAGATGGATATTTCGGATGTACGCTTGGTGACGCGAGTCAATGGCGTAATCAAGCAGGACGGACGCACATCGCAGATGGTTTTCAGCATTCCTTATTTGATAAGATATATTTCAAATCAGATGACGTTAAATGTGGGTGATATTATTGCGACCGGAACGCCGTCGGGCGTTTCAAAATTAAATGCCGGCGATTTGTGCGAAGTGGAGATTGAGGGAATCGGAATTTTAAAAAATCCGGTTGAATAATTTATGAAACGCTGTCCGAAATGCAATATCGAATACTTCGATGTATCGCTTGAATATTGCTTGGAAGACGGAGCGCGGCTTTTTGCAAGTTCTTCAACCGCAACTGCGAAATCCGTCGTCACCCAATCTGATACTCCAATTTCTTCAACTGAAAAAACTTTCCATCTGCCGTTTTCAAGTCCGGCTGAAACGCTCGATTTCAGTCGCGAAAATCCCGTTAAAACTATTCCGCAGGCTGATTTGATAAAAGAAAAAGTCGTGCAACAGAGCACTCGGATTTTGGAAATCGCGCCGTTCGTCATTGCCTTAGCTCATAACTGGTGGCAATGGATTTACTTAAATAATCAGTATTACTCATCCTTTTACAGTTACGTTCTGTCGGCAAATTTCTTGATATGGATGCTTTTACTTATAACAGGCGCGGTATCGGGTTTGATAGCAATTAAACGGTGTCGGAATAAGGGATTTGTTTTTGCAAGTTTGGTCATCTTGTCCATAAATTTGATTTTGTTTTTAGTTCCAAAGCGGTAAAGAGTTAATATATGAAAACGGTCTGCACAGCAGATTATCGAAAATAAATAGATTTGATTGTGATATTTGATCACTGTAATAAAAAAGGAGAAAGAAATGAAATTTTTTATTGATACAGCTAATCTGAATGAAATAAAGGAAGCTGGCGAAATGGGTTTGATTGACGGGGTAACAACCAACCCCTCGCTTATCGCCAAAGAGGGCAAAGTTGAATTTAAAAAACACATCGCCAAAATCTGCGCTCTGACGACGGGCGACGTTTCGGCGGAAGTTACCGCCGTTGATGTGGAAGGAATGCTGAAGGAAGGACGCGAATACGCGAAAATCGCGCCGAACGTAGTGATAAAATGTCCCCTAACTTTGGACGGATTAAAGGCGACCCGCACTTTCCGCGACGAAGGCACAAAGGTTAACGTCACACTGTGTTTTTCGGCAGCGCAGGCGCTTCTGGCAGCGAAAGCAGGTGCGACCTACATCAGCCCGTTTGTCGGTCGGCTGGACGACATCGGACAAAACGGAATGTCTTTGATTTCTGATATTGTGCAAATTTACGAAAACTATAATTATGCAACTGAAATTTTAGTCGCCAGCGTTCGACACCCGATGCATATTGTTGAGTCCGCTTTGCTCGGAGCGCACGTCGCCACTATTCCGTTCAAAGTTATTCAGCAACTTGTCAAACATCCGCTGACCGATAAAGGTCTCGAATCTTTTTTATCCGATTGGAAAAAGAGCGGACGGAAATGATTGTCTTTAGATTCAGATAAAAAAGGCGCGAATCACTCGCGCCCTCTTTATTTTTCAAATAAAAGTTGTTTAATTTCGCTATGCTTTGCCGCGATTTCAGAATTATTCTGCATAAAGTTTTTATATTTATTTTCAAACTCTTCATCTGCTAATTCGAGATTAACCAAATTGTTAATTTGTGAAATATATTTTTCCACCATTGCTTCAGTAAATCCATCGTCCAAATCAAACATTTCATCAATCTCGACAATCAAAATCGAAAATTTTCTGAGCCATTGAAAACTTGCGTCATTAACCAAAAGATTTAGGAACTGCCCGCTCGAAACTTGTCCGTTTTGCCGCTCATAATTCACTCTTTCCATATCCACAAATAACTTGTGCAATTGCAATAGTTTTAATCGCGCCTCTTTTAATAACGACGCTTTCGCCGTTACAATTTGAACGTTATTTTTCATAGCTAAATTTTATTATATTTTGTCTACTGTAAAAAACCGGAGATCATATAATTTGATTATTAGCTAACTAATATTTTATAATTAGATAACTAATAATTAGCTATCTAATTAAATACAATTTGCTTGCTAAGAATATTAATCATGGACTTTGAGAATTCAGTAACTTATGTTTTGACCCAACTGGCTATTGCTTACCGCTCATATTTAGAGCGGGCTCTAAATGAAATCGGTCTGCACAGTGGACAGATTTTTGTTCTAATTTCGCTTTGGAAGAATGATGGACAGAGCCAAATTGATTTGGTAAAAAATCTTAATTTGACCGCGCCGACAATTAATAAAATGGTTAAAAGTTTAATGGCAAGCGGTTATGTCGAGTGTCGAAAATGTGCGACTGACGGTCGGATGATGCGAGTGTTTTTGACTGAGAAAGGCATTCAATGTCAAAGTTTAGTAGCCGAACAATGGCATAAAATTGAAACGCAGTCTTACTCGAACTTAACCGAAACGGAGAAGCTGGTTCTCTCGCAATTGTTCGTTAAATTACGTGAGAATCTGAGCCGGAACATTACTAACTCGGCAACCGAAATGTAAATTCGGAAGTTTATGAAATACGCCGTCGAAGCGAAAAATCTGTTGAAAAACTTCGGTAAATTTGTTGCTGTCAATAGTATTTCCTTTCACGTCAAACACGGCGAAACTTTTGCCATTCTTGGAGAAAACGGAGCGGGAAAATCTACCACGATGCGGATGATTGCGTGTCGTTCGCCGCTGACCGCTGGTGAACTTTATGTGGAGAATTTGGATGTTAAAGTTAAAGACAGGCAAATTCGCTCATTGATAGGCGTAGTCCCGCAGGAGAATAATCTAGACCCGGATTTAAATGTGCGTGAAAATCTTCTGGTTTATTCCAGATACTTCCGCATACCGAAAAAAGAAGCGCAAGCCAGATGCGATGAATTACTGGATTTTATCCGTTTGACCGGGAAAGCGGATGCGAAAGTCGAGCAACTATCCGGCGGAATGAAACGCCGATTGATAATCGCACGCGCCTTGCTTCACCGTCCCAAAATTTTGTTGCTGGACGAACCGACAACCGGACTTGACCCGAATGTGCGGCAGGAAATTTGGGAAAAATTGGAAGAACTGAGGCGGACTGAAAATCTTACGATTTTGCTCTCCACGCATTATATGGACGAAGCCGAAAAGCTCGCCCAGCGTTTATTCGTAATGGCGCACGGGAGAATTATTGTTGAAGGCGTTCCGCAGAAAATCATTCAAGAGAAAGCTAAAAAATTTGCATTGGAAATTCGTGAAGCCGAATCTGTCGAATTACAGAAAGTCAACGATATTCATTCGCAGGAGCGCGGTTTAACTCACGTTTATTTCGCCGAAACGCTCGAACAGCTAACTCCTTTAATGAATTTTTACGGTTCGCGTCAAATGATTTTACGTCCTTCGAATCTTGAAGATGTTTTCCTTCAATTGATTAATAAAGCGCCGTAATAAACTAACGTGAAAATTATAAGTAGTCGGAACACCACCAATGTCGGGAAAGTTAAAAAATATTATAGTGAACTCGCGCAAATATGACGATTCTATCTACCGAACCTGGAAGGCGGATTTCATAGAGCAAAGGAATTCACTGATGTCATTTATCGGTGAATTTGACAAAAAAGTTACTCACCCATTTTTGGGCGTTATCAGACGCGGCACGATCAGCTATGAGTTTTTCTGGCTTGACCGCTGGTATAATGTTTTTCGTTTTCACGACCCCGACGGAAACTTCCGAAATTTTTACTGTAATGTGAATATGCCTCCGACATTTAACAACGGTGTTCTGGATTACGTAGATTTAGACGTTGATATAATTGTTGCAAAGGATTTCTCGTATCAAATTTTGGATTTGGATGAATTCGAGGAAAATGCTCGGAAGTATTTTTACCCGCAGGATTTGCGCGAGCGAGTTCAAACCAGTTTGAGTGAGCTGATTTTTTTGATCGAAAATAGAATTTTTCCTTTTGATTACAAATTTTGAGTATCGCATTAAGCAAAATAGATTTCACCGACGCGGCGGCGGTTTGGCGCAGGAATTCGCGCGTTTATCTGCGGCTTTGGAAAACCGAACTCGTCGCTCCCATTATCGAGCCGATTTTTACTTTTTTTGCTTTCGGTTTCGGTGTCGGCGCGCTGGTCGCTTCAGAAGTCGAAGGTTTGAGTTATTTATCGTTTGTCGGCGCGGGCGTTTTAGCATTCACGGTTTTGATGCGGACGATTTTCGAGATGACTTACGGCGCGTATTTTCGGATGGTTTATCAATCAACTTACGACGCGATTCTCGCCACGCCCGTTAACGCCGAATCTTTGGCGTTCGGCGAAATAATCTGGGCGGTGACGAAAGGCGTGGTTGATTGTATTTTCATTTTACCGCTGGTTGTCATTTTCGGTTCGGCGACTTCCCTTTTTACACCTTTGTCGGTCGTGCCGTTAATTTTCGGCTGTGTTTATCTCGCCGGTTTGGGTTTGGCAATTACGGCTCACGTTTTTGAAATTGATTATTTCAATATCTTTTTCGCCTTGTTTTTTTCGACACTTTTTTTGTGCGGCGCGTGGTTTCCGATTGAGATGTTACCCGGTTGGCTGCAACTCGTCGCTTACATTATTCCAACAACGAGCGTTATTGATTTATGCCGCGCTTGTCTGACCGGAAATTTCGCTGTCAAACACATCTACGAAGCGACTTATCTTTTTATAATTTCTATTCTGCTTCTCGAATGGGCTTTGCGAAGCATCAGAAAACGAATGGTCGTCTGAGTTTTTACAAACTTTCCTTAACCAATCGGAACAAATCAGGTATAAATGCTTGTTATTCGGTTTCGATAAAGGAGTGTAAAAAATATGAAGAAAACGTTTTTTGTTTTGATTTTGACATTGGTGAGCGCTGCAAGCTCCTTCGGGCAAACTAATTCGCCAGCGAACTCATACCCGCAGGCTGACCCGCTGCAAAATATTTCACAGGAAATCACGAAAATTTCCAAGTCGGTGCAAGCCTTTAGCAAAGACATTCAAGAATTACTCGAAAAATTTATGGTCGGCAAAGGAATGCAGCTCAACGCGCGCCAGCAAAAACTTCTGCTTGGTTTCGAAGTTTTAAATCGTGCCGAACAAAGACTGGAAATCTTACAGAAGTTTCAGATCGAGTTAACGCAAAAGGAAGGTGAAATTAAAACACGGCTCGGACAACTCGAAGAAGCCGCGCAGCCCGACAATATCGAACGCGGCGTCGCGCTCGTCGGAACGACCAGAGGCGAGGAAATGCGTGAGAACCGTCGGCAAACTTTAAACACCGAGCGGAAAAGTCTGCAGGATGTTATGTCACAAATTCGCCGCAATTTATCACAGACCAATGATGAACTCAGGCAAGCCGAAACTTTCGTAATAAATTTGCGAAAGAAAATTTTGCCGCAGATCGAGGCGGAAATTTCCGATTTATAACCTGCGCCCGACTATTTGCAAAACCCGTCAAACTCGTTAGAATTTACATTTATGCAACCTAAACAAGAATCTGTTTCAAAACTCGAACAACTGCGGGAAAAATCTCGTCTGGCAGAGCAAGGCGGCGGCGCGGCGCGATTGGATAAACAACGCGCTTCCGGTAAAATGACTGCGCGCGAGCGTATCGAATTTCTGCTCGACGACGATTCGTTTGAAGAGTTCGACAAATTCGTTGTTCACCGCTCGACTGATTTTAATCTTGAAAACGAAAAATATCCGGGCGACGGCGTTGTCACCGGACACGGTTTGATTGACGGACGCGAGGTATTTGTTTTTGCACAGGATTTCTCGGTTTTCGGCGGCTCTTTGTCGGAAACACACGCTCAGAAAATCTGTAAAGTGATGGATATGGCGATGAAAACCGGCGCGCCTGTTATCGGATTGAACGATTCGGGCGGCGCGCGAATACAGGAAGGCGTGGTCAGCCTCGCCGGTTACGCCGACATTTTTCTGCGAAATACTTTAGCAAGCGGCGTTATTCCGCAAATAAGCTGCATTATGGGACCGTGCGCCGGCGGTGCGGTTTATTCGCCCGCGATTACGGATTTCAACGTGATGGTCAAGGACACTTCCTATATGTTCATAACGGGACCTGACGTGATAAAAACCGTGACCCACGAAGAAGTGACCAAAGACGAACTCGGCGGCGCGATGACGCACAATCAAAAAAGCGGTGTCGCGCATTTTGCCGCCGATTCGGACGAACATTGTTTGCGCCTGACGAGAGAATTGTTTTCGTTTATCCCGTCGAACAATATGGAAAATCCGCCGTTCGTCGCCACAACCGACCCAAGCAATCGCGCCGACGAAAAATTAAATTCCATTGTTCCCGAACAATCAACCGTGCCTTACGACATCCGCGACATTATTCACAACGTCGTTGACGAAAATTACTTTTTTGAAGTGCAGGAGCATTACGCCCCGAATATCGTCATCGGTTTCGCCAGACTCGGCGGATTTTCGGTCGGCATTGTTGCCAACCAACCGGCGTTTCTGGCTGGCGTTTTGGATATTGACGCATCAGTCAAAGCGGCGCGGTTCGTGCGCTTTTGCGATTGCTTTAACATTCCTTTGATTACCTTTGAAGACGTTCCCGGATTTTTGCCCGGCGTGAATCAGGAACATTTCGGCATTATCCGGCACGGCGCAAAACTGCTTTACGCTTTTGCCGAAGCGACCGTACCCAAAATCACGGTCATCACCAGGAAGGCTTATGGCGGCGCGTATTGCGTGATGGCATCCAAACACATTCGCACCGATATAAACTTCGCTTACCCGACGGCGGAAATCGCCGTGATGGGCGCGGAAGGCGCGGTCGGCGTTTTGTATCGCAAGGAAATTGCCGAACAAGATGAAGAATATCGCACAAGTAAAGTAGCCGAATTCGAGGAGAAATTTGCCAATCCTTACGTCGCCGCAGAAAAAGGTTTTATTGATGAAGTTATTGAACCGAGCCAAACGCGACCCAAATTAATTCGTGCCTTATCGCTTTTGCAAAACAAACGCGACACGAATCCTCCGAGGAAACACGGCAACATTCCGCTTTAGAAACTGCATTAACCGTCGGCAGACAGACGGTTAATGTAATAATTCAGGAATTCCAATCGTGTAATTCCCGTTTCAAATCTGATTAAAAATGGCTGAATCTTTCGTCAATCGTCCGACCTGGGTTGAAATCAATCTCGATCATCTCGCGTTCAATTATCATTCGGTCAAACAATTCGTCGGCGAAAGAACAGGATTTATGGCGGTCGTTAAAGCCGACGCTTACGGACACGGCGCGGTTTGCTGCGCCAAACGGCTCGAAGCCGAAGGCATAGATTGGTTTGGTGTCGCACTGGCGGAAGAAGGTTTGGAGCTGCGCGAAAAAGGTATCGTCACGCCGATTCTTTGTTTGGGAAGTTTTTGGGCTGGACAGGAAAAATCGCTTTTGGAAAACAATTTAACGCCGGTCGTTTATCGAATCGAGCAAGTTGAATCGTTTAATCGTTACGCCGCTGAAAAAAATATCATTGCCGACGTTCACGTTAAAGTTGATACCGGAATGGGCAGAATCGGTGTTCGATTTGATGAGATAAAAGAGTTCGCGGAAAAATTAAAAAGATATAAAAACTTGTGCGTTGACGGCATAATGACGCATTTTGCGACGGCTGATAATTTATCGGAAAACGAGTTTACCGATGAACAAATAAATAAGTTCGACCAAACTGTTGCGATGTTTGAAGCGGAAGGCTTTCGCCCGACGTATAAAAATCTGGCAAACTCGCCCGGCGCGGTGGCGCACGAAAACTCGCGGCGCAATCTGGTTCGCATCGGCGGAATTTTATACGGTTTGGGCGGCGATGTTCTGCCCGCCGGAATTGATGTGCCGAAACTGAAACCGGTAATGTCGCTCCGCAGCCGCGTCGCTCATCTCAAACGAGTTCCGAAGGGCGAAACGCTCGGTTACAGTCGAACCTTCACGACCGAAAAAGATTCGATTATCGCCACCGTTCCCATCGGTTATCAAGACGGTTACCGGCGCGCGCTTTCAAACAACGGGCACGCGATTGTCGGCGGAAAATACGCGCCGATTGTCGGACGAATCTCGATGGATTGGACAATTTTAGATATTACTGAAGTTGCTGATGTTAAAGTTGATGATGAAGTCGTTTTAATTGGCGAAAGTGAAAACCTTAAAGTATCGGCTGAAGAATTAGCCAAGGCAGCCCAAACGATTTCCTACGAAATTACCTGCGCGATACACCGCCGCGTAACCAGAAAATATGTTGGCAGCTAAAAAGTCCAGGTGGTTTGAGGAAATTTTCGCCGTCTATAACCGAAATCTCATCAAGCGTCGCTTTCATTCGTTTCAAGTTTCAGGTTTAAATTATTTAACGAACAAAAATGCGAACATTCCGCTTTTAATCTATGCTAATCATTCGAGTTGGTGGGATGGCTTGCTGGCATTTGAAATCAGCCGTGCCGCAAGGCTCGACAGTTATGTGATGATGGACGAAGAAAATCTCCGTCGTTTTTTTCTTTTTCGCCGAATCGGTGCTTTTTCCGTTCCGAAAAATCCCAGGCGGGCAATCGAAAGCATCAATTATTCGGCTGCTTTACTCAGTCACAACCCGAAAAGAACGCTCTGGATTTTTCCGCAGGGAGAAATCGTCCCGAATGATTTGCGACCCGTTCAATTTTTCAACGGCGCGGCGCGAATCGTCGAAAAGGTCGGCAAATGTTTGACCCTACCGCTTGCTTTTCGGCTGGAATTTACCGGAGAGTTTAAACCGGAAATTTACGTGAAAATCGGCGAACCGCATCTTATTGAAACCGGTGAAAATTTTGAACCGAAAAAACTAACCGTTATTTTCACTGAAAGATTAACTGGGATTTTGAATGAACTGAAAAGCGATGTAATTCACGCGAAAATAAAAAGTTACAATAAAATTCTATAATTTTGCAGACACCGAGATTTATCCGTGCCTTTACCAAAATCAAACCACATCGAGATGCCTGTTTTGCAGGAGCTGATTGCCGTCGGCGGTGCCGATGACGTGCGTTATTTGTATGAAAGATTGATTGGATATTTCCCGCAGCTAGACGAGCCGGAAGTTCGTGCGATTAAAAACGGAACTAATAAGAGTTGGCGGAAAGCGGTTCAAATCGCCGGAAAAACGCTGGACGAAAATGGTTTTTTGAACCGGAAACACGGGTTTTGGACGGTGACGGAAAAAGGCAGAGAGATTGTTCAGGCAGAATCTTCGGGTATTACTTTAATTAAATCCGACGACCCGCCGCTTTCGCACATCGAAATTCAAACACTCTTAATTGAAATCGGCAAATTACTTGGATATTTTGCTCAAATTGAATTTGAATACTTTGACGTTATCTGGCGCGAAACCGAGAAAAACCCGCGCATCTCGCACGTTTTTGAAGTGCAGAGCAAAGGCAATATTGATTCGGCTTTCGCCAAACTCAAACGCGCTTATCAAAGAGAGCGCACGAAACCGTTTCTGGTTCTACAATCTGAAAGAGATCTAAATCGCGCCCGTCAATCGCTCGTTCGCGAGTTTCAGGACATCGAAGCGGCAGTCACCATTCTAACCTTCGTTCAGGTGAAAAAAGTTCACCGCAATCTGCAATCCATCGGCGAAATCTTGCCGACGTTATTGGATAGCTAATTTAAGAAAATGCTGTAAAATACCTGAAACTTGTTTGCCGCTTTTGTAAATATTAGTTGAACCGATTCCCAAACACGCATTATCCAGATTAAATCAACAGGAGAACCCGATGAATTACCCGATAACTTTTACGTTTAAACTTCTGGCACTCGGCACGAGCGTCTACGTTCGCGACGCGAGCGGAAATCTGCTCGGCTTTGTCAAAAAGAAAAAATTCAAATTAAAGGAAGACATCAACGTCTTTGCCGACGAAAATCAAACGCAGGTTTTGTTTAATATCAAAGCCGACCGCGTGATTGATTTTTCCGCCAAATATAATTTCACCGACAGCACGGGCAGACCGCTCGGCGCGATAAAGCGTCAGGGAATGCGCTCGATTTGGAAATCCAATTACCTGATTACCGATGCGAGCGACCGGCAGATTTTGGAAATTCACGAAGAAAACGCGTGGGTCAAAGTTATTGACGCGCTCGTCGGCGAACTGCCGATTATCGGAATGTTCACCGGCTATATGTTCAATCCGGCATACATCGTATCGAGAAGCGACAACACGCCGGTTGCCCGTCTGCAAAAACAGCCCGCGTTTTTTGAAGGAAAATTCGAGGTCACGACGCAGGCGCAATTGACCCAAAGCGAAGAATCCGTCGTGCTGCTCAGTTTGCTGACGATGACTTTGCTCGAACGCGGTCGCGGATAATGAAACGGAAAAGAATTTTTGTAAACACGGACATGGCTTTGCCCAAAAATTAGTAAAGAAAGGCGGTTTCAGTTCTGAGTTCCAACTTTAGTTAGAACTCAAAACGCCGATTCCTGATTTTTGTGTAAAGCCCACGTGCATAAATCGAAACGACACGAAACCAATTAAGACTTTTTTGGCGTCGTTTCGATTTATGCACGTGGTTTCTGTTTTCCCGTTAAATTTAAGTTGAAAATAGCTGTTGTAAAATTGATAATTTTATTCAGTATAGTTATTTAACTTATTTTCTATGAAGAACGAAACCCCGATCCGGCGGCAGTATCTCGAAATCAAAGCCCGGCATAAAGATTCGCTGCTGCTGTTTCGGTTGGGAGATTTTTACGAAGCCTTTGACGACGACGCGCGAATTTTGGCGCGTGAACTCGATATTGTTTTAACGTCGCGCTCGATGGGCAAATCTTCGGAACGCGTGCCGCTCGCCGGCGTGCCGCATTTCGTTCTCGAAAAACATCTCGCCACTTTAATCGCACGCGGTCATCGCGTCGCCATTTGTGAACAAACTTCGACTGCGCCGGTCAAAGGCGAAGGCGGCGGAAAATTAATTCAGCGCGAAGTCGTCCGCATCGTTACCGCCGGAACGATTATCGAACCGCTGCTTTTACACAGCAAATCGAATAATTATCTGGTTTCTTTTACAAGCGACGGCAGCCGCGCCGGAATCGCTTATGCCGATATTACGACCGGCGATTTTGCGGCGACGGAAATCGAAAACAAAGACGCGATTGCCGAATTACAACGGCTTGCGCCCGCCGAAATTCTGCTGGCGGAAACCGAAGCGGATTTTTCCAATCAGGATTTGCCGCAGTTCGTTACAAAATTAAGCGCGGAAAATTTCGTCGTCAAAAACGCCCGAAAAGTTTTACTTCAACATTTCAATTCCAAAACTCTCAAGCCTTTCGGATTAGAAGACGCGCCGCTCGCAACTTCGGCGGCTGGCGCGTTAATTTCATATTTGAACGAAGCGCAATTCGGCGCGGCTGACCAATTAACCAGATTAAATATCTATGACAGCCGCGCTTATATGCTGCTCGACTCCAGAACTTTGCGAAGTTTGGAAATCTTTGAAAGTTCTTCGGGCGCGAGTCTGTTGTCGGTCATTGACCGCACGAAAACGGCGATGGGCGGCAGACTTTTAAGGCGTTGGCTGCGCCAGCCGCTGCTCGACTGCGCGGAAATTTATCGCCGCCAGGAACATCTCGCGTGGTTCGCGGAAAACGAAAAGGAACGACTTGATTTGCACGACATTTTTTCAAACTTCAAAGATTTGGAAAGAATTTCGAGCCGCGCCAAAGCAAATTTCACGTCGGCTTACGAACTTCAAGCATTTGGCAAAAGCCTCGAACTCATTCCGCAAATCAAACGAATTTTGCGAGCCGACGCGAATCGTTTCGGTCAGCTTCTGGCGCATCTGCCCGAATGCGCTCAGACGGCGAACTTGATTGCGTCGGCAATTTCCGACGAACTTCCCTCTCGCTATCAGGAACAAACCGGCGTTATAAAAACCGGCTTTTCTGAAGAACTCGACCAACTTCGCGCGACATTAAAAGACGGAAAAGGTTTTCTGGCGGAAATGGAAAAACGCGAACGCGAGCGAACGGGAATCAAAAGTCTGCGCGTCGGTTTTAATAAAGTTTTCGGCTATTATATCGAAGTCACTAAATCGAATTTGCACCTCGTTCCCGAAGATTATACGCGCAAACAAACTCTGCTTCCGGCGGAAAGGTTCGTCACGCTCGAACTCAAAGAATATGAATCTTTGGTTGTTCACGCGCAGGAACGAGTCGCGGAACTCGAAAATAATTTGTTTCGTCAAATCTGTCAGGAAGTCGGAAAAAACCGTCCCGAAGTTTTGCTCGCCGCTTCGACGATTGCTTATCTCGACGCGATTTCAGGTTTGGCGGCGGTAGCCGACGAATTCGACTACGTGCGTCCGACGGTCAATGAAACTTCCCTTTTGCGAATAAAAAACGGTCGGCACGCCGTTATCGAAACGCTTTTCGCCGAACAGGAATGTGAATTTGTTCATAATGACGCGGCACTCGGCGGCAACGGCGCGCCGCAAATCGCCTTGATTACCGGACCAAACGCGAGCGGTAAATCAACTTATCTGCGCCAAATCGCATTGATAGTTTTGCTCGCGCAAATCGGCTCGTTCGTTCCGGCTGACGAAGCGCTCGTCGGAATTTGCGACCGAATTTTCACGCGCATCGGGCTTTACGACCGCATCGGCAGCGGCGAATCCACTTTTATGACCGAGATGATTGAAACCGCCGAGATTCTTCATCACGCGACCGCGCAGAGCTTGATTTTGCTCGACGAACTCGGTCGCGGCACTTCGACTTTCGATGGTTTGGCGGTAGCGCGTTCGGTTCTGGAGTTCATCCACAATCATCCAAAATTAAAAACGCGAACGCTTTTCGCCACGCATTACCACGAACTCGCCGAACTCGAAACGCTTCTGCCCGGAATTGAGAATTTTTACTTTTTAATTGACGAGAAAAACGATAAACTCACATTTAAATATCGAATCGCAAAAGGCACAGCGTTGAAAAGCTACGGCGTTTACGCCGCGCAGCTTGCCGGTTTGCCGAAGCCGGTCGTTCATCGGGCGACGGAACTTTTGCACGAATATGAGAAAAAAGACGACGTTGAGAAAACTTCAAATACTGATTTGTCTGAAATTGAATTGAGATTGTCGGAAATTGATACCGATAATCTTTCGCCGGTCGAAGCGTTGATGAAAATTTACGAATTGAAAAATATGCTGCGCGAAGAAAAGCGCGTCTATCCCGAATTGAAAAAAGCGTTTGGTTAAATTCTAAGGAAAGGCAAGAATAAGGGGGAAATATGATTCTGTTAGGGTTCACTTTCGAGCAGTTAAAAAATATCAGTCTGAAAGATTTTTTCGGGCGATTTTACACCAAAGGTTTCGACGAAGAAGATTTGCTGAGCAACGCCGCGCAGGTCGCGTATTTTTTCCTTTTCGCAATGTTTCCGCTGCTGCTTTTTCTGGTCAGCATTTTCGGCATCGTGCTGGACACGGCGGGCGATTTGAAAGCCGAGATGTTTGAATATCTGCGACAGGCAATGCCCGCGTCGGCTTTTGAACTGGTTCAGAAAACAATCGAAGAAGTCACTGAAAGCAGTTCCGGCGGAAAACTGACATTCGGCATTCTCGTCGCTTTGTATTCGGCTTCGGCTGGCATTGACAGCATTCGCATCGCGCTGAACGGCGTTTATAATTTAACCGAAGACCGCGCGTGGTGGAAAACCAAGTTGCTGTCGCTTTTAATGACGCTTGGTTTGGGTGTTCTCGTCACGCTCGCGCTCGGCATCGTGCTTTACGGCAACCGGTTCACGATGCTGATTTTGAATACGCTTAATCTGCCGATTCAATCTCCCGTCGTGCTTCAAATTATTCAGCTTGTTATCGCCGGAATTGTATTAGTATTGATTTTCGGTCTGCTCTACAACTATCTGCCAAGACATAAAAGCTACAAATGGGTTTGGGTTTCGCCCGGCGCGTTTATCGGCATCGGACTGTGGCTGCTGCTGTCGTTCAGTTTCCGGCTTTATTTGAGCTATTTCGACAGCTACGACAAAACTTACGGTTCGCTCGGTGCGGTAATGGTTCTGATGCTGTGGCTTTACTTAACGGCTTTGGTAATTCTTATCGGCGGCACCATCAACGCCATTTTGCAGGAATTTACCGACCCGCAAACCGCCGAAGCCGGAGCGAAAAAAGCCGCCGCCAAAGAAGTTATTGCTAACCCGGACGCGCCGCAGACGACAACCGCCGCTGATAAAAAAGCCGAGATTTTGCCGGCTGCCGCGCCGACGGCAAATGAAGATTCGACTGTAAATATAAATGTAAGGGAAAATAAGACCGCGCCGCCAAAAACCGACACGAAAAAATCGCTGCTGAAATTGGCTGCCGGTTTGGTCATCGGACTTTTTGAAAATATCTTTTCCGGGAAGAAAAAGTAGTCGAAATTTATGTCATTGATGCTTGCCGAGATCGCCGAACAACCTGCCGTTCTGGAGAAAACGATTCAAATGGAAATCGGCAAATTAAAAAAACTCGGCGAATTTTTGCGCGGCAAGGACATTGATTTAATAGTTTTGGCGGCACGCGGCAGTTCCGACAACGCGGCTTTTTTCGGTCGTTACCTGCTTGAGATTACGACCGGCATTCCCGTTTCGCTGTCTGCGCCGTCGGTCTACACGCTCCATAAAGCAAAGTTAAATTTGAAACGCGCGCTCGTCATCGGCATTTCGCAATCGGGCGAAGGCGTGGATATTAATCAAGTGTTGGAAAGCGCGAAAAAGTCCGGCGCGGCGACGCTCGGCATTACTAATCAAGCCGATTCGACGATGGCGAAAATCACCGACGAATGTTTACTGATTCACGCGGGAAAGGAGAAATCCGTTGCCGCGACAAAAACTTACACCGGGCAAATGCTGCATTTTTATTTATTGGCTTCAATTTTAGCGGACACGAAACTCGCATACGAAAAAATCCCGCAGTTCGCCGATCAGTGTTTAAGCCTCCAATCGCAAGTCGAAGAGTTAGTGCAGAGATACGTTTTTATGGAAAACTGCGTGGTCGTCGGGCGCGGTTTGAATTACGGAAACTCCTACGAACTGGCTTTGAAGCTGATGGAAACCTGTTACGTTGTCGCCGAAAGATTTTCGTCCGCCGATTTTTTCCACGGACCGCTGGCGATTGTCGAGCGGCGTTTTCCGGTGATTATATTTGCGCCGAAAGGCGTTACACGACAGAGCAACTTGGATTTGCTTGAGCGTTTAAAAGAGCTTCACGCCGATTCATTTGCGATTACGAACGATGAGAAAATAGCGGCTTTGAGTTCGAGAAGTTTGCTGCTGCCAAAAGCGATTGACGAATTTTTATCGCCGATTCCCTTTATCATTCCCGCGCAGCTTTTCGCCGCCTTTCTCGCCGAAGCAAAAGGCTTAGACGCGGATGCGCCGCGCTCGCTGACGAAAGTTACAAAAACAATTTAAGGGAAATTTTAGTCCATTGCTCTTAGTAAGGCTTCGCGCATTTCGCCCGCTGTGCGCCAACGCAGTTCGGCTTCTTTGGCGATAGCGGTTTCGATTACGGCAGCGACGCGCAGCGGAATTTCGGGCAGGCGCTGGGTTATCGGGACAATAGGTTTTTCAAAAATTGCTTTGACTGTTTCCGAAATTCCTGCTCGCGGGCTGAGGTCGAGCGCGTGCGCGCCGGTCATCAAACTGTAAGCCGTCATCCCAATCGCGTAAATGTCCGACGGCGGTTTTACTTCTTTGAAATCTCTAACCTGTTCGGGCGGCATATAGGCAATGGTTCCCGCCACGTCGCCGACCATCGTGACGCCGCTCATTCCGGTTTGCTTGAAACTTTTCGCTAAGCCGAAATCGGTTAATTTGGCGACGTAATTGGGAAACGAGCCATCAACTAAAATGTTTTGTTCTTTGATGTCGCGGTGAACAAAACCGAGCGAATGCGCGAAGTGAAGCGCGGCTAAAGTCTGCTCGATAATTTTCACTACCTCGCGGTAATCCAATTTTCCGCCGCGCATTTTGGAAAGTTTCGAGGCATCCATTCCGCCGACGAATTCCGTTACCAGATAAACGATTCCGTTATGCGTTCCGTGTTCGATATAGCTGACGATGTGCGGATGGCGAAGGCTCGCGGCGACTTCGATTTCGCGCATAAACCTCTTTAAAGATTGCTCGCTGACGGCGACTTCGGGCAGCAGGGTTTTAATGGCGACGGCGCGACCGTCCAGAACCGAGCGGGCGAGCATCACGGTTCCCATTCCGCCTTGTCCGAGAATTCTTATCATTTGATAATTCGGAATCGGCTGCGGATTGTTGCGAAGTTTTTCGCGGCAGTCGTCGCACAGAAAAGAAAGTTTCGCGTCGGGACGCGAGGCTTCGGCTTTTGACGGAATGCCGCAATTCAGACATTGGATTGTGATTAAAGAAGGAACGGTGTCGCTGAATTTTTGTTTGCCCTGGCTGTTGAACTGCACGGTTTCGTCCGCGCCTATCGAAACTTCGACTTCCAGAACGGTTTCGCCGCCCTGTATCCGGTCGCCGTTTTTCAAATGCGCGGTTTCGACTTTCAAGCCGTTGACGAAAGTTCCGTTGGTCGAACCCAAGTCGCGCAAAAAGGTTTGCGGCGGCGCGATTTCTAAAAGACAATGGTTGCGCGAGAAAAAACGGTCGTGCGGCAAGCAAAACTGCGAGTCTTCGCTGCGCCCAATCATAAAAGTTTCGTGCTGGTCAAACGTGAAAACCCGACCTGTCTGCGGACCGGCAATCACGCGCAATGTTACTCGCATTCAATAATTTTATCCTGAAATAATCACTATTAAAAGTAAACCAAGTGAGAATAATAATCCAATCACGCCCGTCACAATGCCGCCGATTGCCATTCCGCGCCCGCCAAACTGCATCGGATTTTCGTTAGCATTTTTCAAACCGATAAATCCCAAAACCAGAGCCGCCGCGCCGAACGGAATGCCGCCGTAACAACAGGCGAACATCAAACTGATAATACCCAAAACAAGCGAAGCAATCGCCATACTTTGGTTTTGATCCTGTATCACCGCCGGATAAAGGGGCTGATTTTGCGGCATCGGCTGGTAAGATTGATTCTGCTGCTGAAGCGGCTGATTTCCCCACTCAACCGGCGGCATTTGATAATTATCCCAATTTTGCTGCGTTGTTCTGGCGCGATTGAGCATTATCGTCGGCGGCGCGTCGTCGTTGTAAGCGGTTAAAATTCCGCCGTCGGTCAGACAATAATTCAGATTGTCGTCGGCGTAAGTTTGATTGCAAACCTGGCAAATCTTCATAGAAAAAATAGAAACTGCAAATCAGATGTCCGGCTATTTGGAAATCTCGAAATCCGAAAACCCGATTTGCACCGCGTCGCCCGAATAAAGTCCGGTCACGCCGCCGCTGTAACCGTCCTTATTTTCAATTGTTTTGACAAATGTCCCGTTGATATAAAAACTCATCTTTTTATCTTCGTCGCGCACTTCCAAAACATTTTTCTGCGTTCCGTCCTTAATTGCCGACGAGCGCGTCCATCCTTCAACCGAAATTTCCTTGCCCGGCGTGTGGCGCACGACGCGATATTTTTTATTTTCCGAATCAATCAGAAAAGCGTAATCCTGATTCAGAGGTTTCGGGTCGCTATGAACAATCAAACCGAATCCCAAAGCAGAGCTTTCTTCATTAACGTTCCTAACCGTCACTTTTGTTGTGGCGTTTTCGGTTTTGTAATCTGCCTGCGAAGCCAAAACATAATAATAGCCTTTTTGTTTTGAACCCATGATGAATTCGCCGTCGGTGTATTCGGTCACGCCCATCGAATTATCGCCTTTCGCCCAGGCGGATAAATCAATTTTCTGCGTATTTGTTTTGCTCGCCGGAGTCGGACTTCTTTGCGAAGTGTTGACAAGAGAAGTTCCATTCGAGTTTTTATTAACGTCTTCGAGGCTTGCCGCCCAAAACACAAAACCGACAAAACCGCCGCCGCACAACAAAGTCAAAACACCTAAAATGCCCAATGCCCACAGCCAGCCTTTTGATTTTTTCGGGGGCGACTGCATCGAAAATTGATTCGGACTCGGATTCGGATTCGGATTCCAGCCGCTTTGACCGCTTGGCTGACCGCCGAACGATTGATTCGGCGCGGTCGGGCGCGGTTGATTAAGCAATACGGTTGCGGGAAGCGAATTGTCCGTCTGATTCGACTGCATCAAGGTCGCGCCGTCATCAAGACAAAAATTCAAGCCGTCGTCGCTATAAGTTTTTTGACATCTCGGACAAAATTTCATTTTTTATTTCCTTCAGATTCGTTTCGCGGAAGATGAAAAACGGTTTTTTATTATACGACATTTTGCCGCGCAACGGTTCAGGCAAAATAAATTTGCGGGAAATTTAATTCAAACTGCTGCCGCAGCGTCCGCAATACTTGATGTTCGGCGCATATTTGCCGCCGCATTTCTGACAGACTTTCTCGACCTGACGCGGAATGCTTGTCGGATAATTCGACTGAAAACCGATTCGCTGGCTCTTCGATTGGTTCGACGGCTGCGTTATGTTTAATCCGCAGCGACCGCAGAATTTAGAAAGCGGCGGCAGAATTGACGAGCAGCGCGGACACGGAAAACTCGGCGTGCTTTCGCCTTCGCTGATGATTTTGAACGAACGATTGCCGCATTTACCACAAAATTTCACGCCTTGCGCGAAACGGGCATTGCAATTTACGCAGGCGACGATACCGGGCATCATACTCGACTGCGCCGAACCGCCGCTGCTGCTTCCCGCGCTCGACGGTGACGGCTGACTGCTCGACGTTTCACGAAGCGGTTTTAACTGTGCTTGAATAACCTGTTCATTTGCGCCTTCGCGAATCTCGATCACGCGTTCGTCGTCTTTTTCGCCCGGTTTGGAAACTCTTAAAACGTGACGACCGGCGGGAATCGTCGTTAAAATCAACTTTCCTGAACTGCCGATGCTTCCCTTGCGTTCGTCGTTGACATAAACTTCGGCGTTGACGGGCGCGTGAATTATCAATCTGGAAACGCCGGTGTTTTTCTTATCTTCGACATCTTCCGCCGCGGCTTCAAGCTGCGTAATCCAATCGCCGACCGTCGCCGGTCGCTTTGCCGGTTCGATTTCGAGCGCGCGCATAATGACGTTTTCGACATCTTTCGGAATATCGGAACGCATCGTCGAAAGCGGCGGCGGCGTGTGCATAATTTTCTGCATCACAAGCTGCATCAAATCGCCGACAAAAGGCGTCCGACCGCCGAGCATCAAATAAGCAATCGTTCCCAAAGCATAAACATCGGCGCGAACGTCAACGCCGAGTTCCGGCTGCATCTGTTCGGGCGACATAAATTCGGGCGTGCCGATGATTCCGCGCGAAGATGGCGTAGCGTTCGAACTGGCATCAGTTACCGTCGCATTGACGATTTTCGCCAAACCGAAATCGCCGACTTTGATGAAGCCGTCGCCGGATATACCTTTGTTCATTATAAAAATGTTCGCCGGTTTCAAATCGCGGTGCAGAATTCCGACATCGTGAGCGGCTTCGACGCCGTCGGCGATTTGGCGTAGAAGTTTGACGGCGCGTTTCACGGGTAAAGTTCCCTCACGCCTTAACAAGCGATGTAGAGTTTCGCCTTCGACGTATTCCATCACTAAATAAAACACGCCTTCCGTAGATTCGCCGAAATCAGTTACGTCAACAATGTGCGGATGATTGACCGAAGCCGCCGACATCGCTTCGCGCTCGAACCGCGCAATCGCTTCGCCTTCCTGCAAATCTTCGCTGTTTAAAATATCCTGCCTGACAGTTTTTACGGCGACGCGCCTAGTGCCCAAATTTTTATCACGCGCCAGATAAACTTGTCCCATCGCGCCGCGTCCCAATCTTTTTTCGATAAAATAACGATTGGCGAGAAGCTGCGAACCGGGCAGCGTTTGACGAGTCGGCGTGTTGTCCTGCGGACAGAAATTAACTTCGTCGGCATAACACAATTCACATTTCGGACATTCTTTCATTCCCTTTTATTTTGCTATAAGTTGAATTTTTTGCAAAAGCGACGTTTGTTGTTATAATCTGATTCGTTAATTTGGGTTGTTAGCTCAGTTGGTAGAGCAACGGACTCTTGTTCATTGAAATAGGAGCATTCATCGGAAACGATGAAATGAAAATGCGGCTGTATGCTGGAACCCCCTGAGAGCTTCAAATACGAATCGAAAGAGGCGTGAAAATTTTGAAGATTGGGCAATCAGCAGGCAACCTTGATTTATTTAAATTTCAAGAAAGCCCTCAGAGACTATACGCCGCACGCCCAAACTTTGAAAAAAGCGGGCGATGAGATAGTCCAGACTACAACGCTAAAAACTTTAGCGGCTGGTGAAAGCCAGAGTGGTATGTAATCCGTGGGTCGCAGGTTCGATCCCTGCACAGCCTACCAGATTTAATCGGAAAGACAGGTTAGAAATAATCTGTCTTTTTTATTTAAACCGATCTTTTTCACAGCAATTTAGACTTTTTCAGCCCACGGCGCGTCTAAAATTCTGAAGCGTGAAAAGGTTTCGCGCTTCGAGCGGCGCGTCTTGTATAATTCTCGTGCTGAAAGGTTGGCACATCACGAGTAATGTTTTTTAACTTAACCGATGAACAGTTGGTCGAATTGGCAGTTTCGGAAAACCCGGAGGCTTTCGGCGAAATCGTAAAAAGATGGGAACGAAAGATATTCGCCCTGTGCTTTGGTATGCTCGCCCGCGAAGACGAAGCCAAAGACGCCGCGCAGGAAACCTTTATCAACGCTTACCGGAATTTAAAAAATTTTCGGGGCGACGCGAAAGTTTCCTCGTGGCTGCACCGCATCGCGGTCAACCAGTGTTTGACAACTAAACGGCGACAGAAAAGCCGATCCGAAAGTTTTTTCGACGATGAAGAAAGTCAGGAAGAAAAATTTTTCGTTGCGCCGCCGAGTTTAATGCCTTCCAAAACGAGTGAGCAAAACGAGAGATTGTTTCTGGTTCGTCAGGCGATTCAATCGTTGCCCGTTGATTTGCGCGCAGTCGTCGTGATGAAGGAATTTGAAGAAATGACGTTTCAGGAAATTTCAGATTCGCTCGAAGTGCCGTTAAGCACGGTGAAAAGTCGGCTCTACACGGCTTTGAAACAATTGCGGATGAAACTTGAAAGAACGCCGGTCGAAGTAGTTTAGAAAAAGTTATGTCGAATAATCATAAAAATTGCCAATTCGCCGAACAGATAGTTTCGTATCTTTACGACGAATTTGAAGCGAAAGAGAAACTTATATTTGAAGCGCATTTAAAGGGCTGCCGATTTTGCGCCGAAGAATACGCCGGTTTCGGGCTTGTTCGATCATCAATTCTCGAATGGCGCGACGCGGATTTTTCAACTTTAACCGCGCCGACTTTTGCGATTACGGCAAATGATAATGATAATTTTTCACCATCCGCTTCGACCGAATCGCGCTCCTGGCTTGACCAAATCAGACAGATGTTTTCGTTTAGCCCGACGCTGGCGGTGACGGCGCTGGCAGTAGCAATTGTCGGTGTTGGACTTGCATTTTTTGCGTTGAATTTTCTAGGCAAGAAGGAAATTGCCGAGCAGCGGAAAGAAAAAGATTTGGTCACGGCAACAGTTTCACCAACCGCTGAAATTAAGAAAAAGGCAGAGAGTTCCGCAGATAAAACTGCCGAGCTATCTACGCCGCCGAGTTCTTATAATGTTAATTCACCGAAAGAGAAAAAGCGCGTAAAACCTTTTGAAACTGAAAAAGTTGCTCTTAAAGTTTCGGCTGCCGCGCCTAAAAACAATTTAAATAACACGGCTGTTGATCCGAAGGAAACATCGAATAAAAAACCGTCGCCCGTTACAAAACAGCGCGTTCCGAATCTAAATGAATTAGAACAGGATGAAGACGAAACCATCCGGCTCGCCGATTTGTTTGATGAACTCGATACCAAGTAGATTTGAGGAAAAATGATGAAAAATATCTCCCGTTTAATTTTCACAATGCTGTTCACTATTATGGCTTTTTCCGCCGCGCAAGCGCAGGAAGAAACCACGACCGACGCGCCGCCGCGAAATTTTAATCAGGAGCGTCGCCCGAATCTGCTCGCCGAATTGGATTTGACGCGCAGCCAAATCCAGCAAATCCGCCGCATCAACGCCGACAATAAAATTCTGCGGCGCGACGCACAGCAAAAACTTCGCGAAGCGAACCGCGAACTAGACCGGGCGATTTATGCCGATAACGCAGACGAAACGGAAATCCAAAATCGTTTGAAAGACGTGCAAAACGCTCAAGCCGAAGTTTTCAAACTCAAAGCCGCCACCGAATACGCCATTAGAAAAGTTCTCACCCCAGATCAGTTAATTAGATTTCGTGAAATCCGTCAGAGCTTTATGGAACGAATCGAAGCTCTCAAACCGCAAAACAATCGCCCGCTGAACGCACCGAATCAGAAACTGCTCAATCGTCGCCGAATGCGAAATAATAATTGATTTTCACTTCCTTGTCTTTTAATTTATCTTCTTTGCCGACCAGAAAATTTCTGGTCGGCTTTTTTACTTTTTACTTTCTCTCGTTGTAATCTTCTATAGAATCTTAATCCAGACAAACCGGCGGATGAATTTACTCAAAAAATTTTTATTTGAATTACAGGAAATCACCAACCTGATAATCGCCGCGTTTCTCGGAATTTTTACCAGACCGCGCTATATCAAGGAAACCATCCGGCAAATGGATTTAATCGGCGTCGGTTCGCTGCCGATTGTGCTGCTTACCGGATTTTTCACCGGCGCGGTTTCGGTTCTTCAGTCCTATCCGACGTTCGAGTATTATTCGATTCAAAATACGGTTGGGCGCACGGTAGCCACGTCGCTTATCCGCGAACTTGGTCCGGTTTTGTCGGCTCTGATGGTTTCGGGTCGGATCGGTTCGGCGATTGCGGCGGAACTCGGTTCGATGGTGGTTTCGCAGCAGATTGACGCGATGCGCGCGCTCGGCACAGACCCGAACCGCAAGCTCGTCGCGCCGCGTTTGCTGGCTTTAATTTTTATGCTGCCGCTGTTGACGGTCGCCGCCGACATTTTCGGCATCATCGGCGGCGGCATCGTGGCGAGCGGAATTTTTACGCTCGACCCGAACGCTTATATAACCAGCGTCAGGTTCGGCATCACCACGCCGGATTTGCTCGGCGGCATAATTAAACCTTTATTTTTCGGATTAATTATCGGCAGTATTTCCTGTTACAAGGGGTTAAGCACGACGGGCGGCACGGTCGGTGTCGGGCGTTCGACGACGAACTCGGTCGTGCTGTCTTCGATTGTCGTGATTATTTTCGACTTTTTCCTTTCACGCGCTATCAATTATCTTCTCGACATCAAATATCTCTAGCCCGTATAATGAAACGAAAAATCTATGTTCTCAACAGTCGCGCCCGAAGAAGTCGTTGAACACGATGAAATTATTGAGCAGGAACTCGAACCGACCGATTTGGAAGACGCGGTTGATAACGTCGAGCGCGTTGTTCCCGCAATTGAATTCCGCGATGTGCATCTTTCGTTTGAAGATAAAAAAATCCTCAACGGCATCAGCTTTACCGTTCGGCGCGGCGAAACGAAAGTTATCTTAGGCAGAAGCGGCGGCGGAAAATCCACCACAATTCGCTTGATTTTAGGATTATTAAAACCCGATTCGGGGCAGATTTTGATTGACGGCGAGGACATCACAGATTACAGCGAAATCGAAATGATGAAAGTTCGCGCTAAAATCGGGATGGTTTTTCAGGAAGGCGCGTTGTTTGACTCGCTTTCGGTTTATGATAACGTAGCTTATCGTCTGCACGAGCAAGGTGTCCCGGAAGAAGAAGTCGAAAATGAAGTTCGCCGAATGCTGAAATTTGTTGCCCTCGAAGACGCGATTGACAAAATGCCCGCGGAACTTTCGGGCGGAATGCGGCGGCGCGTCGGCATCGCCCGCGCGCTGGTCGGCGACCCGCAAATTGTGATGTTTGATGAGCCGACTGCCGGACTTGATCCGCCGACCGCCAGAACGATTTGCGAACTCGCCATCAAGCTGCGCGATTTGGAAGACGTTTCATCAATCTTCGTGACGCACGAGATGAAAAATCTCGAATATTTGTCATCGGAATATGCGACCGTTGACGAAAACGGCGAAGTCGTTTTTGAGCAGGAAGGCGAAAAACTTTGTTTGATAAATACGGAAATCTTGATGCTCAAAGAAGGCAAAATAATCTTCAGCGGCAAAGACGAAGAATTTCGCGCCGTCAAAGACCCGTATATTGTGAAGTTCGTGCGCGGGAAATGATGTTTTTTGCTTTTCGATTTTTGAGATAGCTTCTAGAATCCACGAAGCGAAATAGTCACTGAATCGAAAAGCGGAAATCAAATAATACTATGCCCCCAACTCAAAGAAATCTAGGATTCAGTCAACTGCGCGTCGGAATTTTCGTGCTTTTTGGCTTAGCGGTTTTGGCGTTTTTGATATTGAACGCGAGCGGCAATTTCAATCCGTTCGAGAAAAAGCTGCGTTTGAGAGCCAGATTTGCCAGTGCCGACGGCTTGCGCGACGGCGCGGAAGTTCAACTGGCAGGCGTGAATATCGGCAAGGTCGAAAGCGTCAATTTGCTTCCGCCCAACAGCCCTGAGAATGCCCGCGTCGAAGCTGTTTTGAAGATTAGCGAAGAATTGGACGGCAGACCGATCAGCGAACGCATTCGCACCGATTCGACCGCGCAGCTTATCGCCACTTCAATTTTGGCGAACGACAAATTTATCAACATTTCGCCCGGCACGCCGAAAGGAACGCCCGTCGCCGAAAACGATGTGCTGGATTCGACAGCGGCGATGTCCATCAATCAACTCACCCAAACCGGCAACGATCTTTTGCAGCAAATCAACAAGCTCGCCGTTCCGACCAACGAGATTTTAAATAAAGCCAATCAAGGCGAAGGAACTTTGGGACGCATTATCAACGACGATTCTTTATACACGAATCTCGATGCAACCGTCGGCGAAACGAAATTGACTTTAGCCAAACTGCAAAATACGATTGACCGCATCAATCGCGGCGAAGGCAGCGCGGGCAAATTATTAAACGACCCCGAACTTTACGACAATCTGAATAAAAGCGTCGTTCAACTCGAAGCCATTTCCCGCGATTTACGCGCCGGAAAAGGCACGGCGGGAAAACTTCTCAACGATGAACAACTCTACAACGATGCCCGTGACGCGATTGCCGATTTGCGCGTTTCGGCAGGAAAAATCAACGGCATCGCCGACGATTTTAAATCAATCTCGAACAACTTAAAAGAAGGAAAAGGATCAGCGGGAAAATTATTGAAAGACGAACAACTCTATGACGACGCTCGCGCCGCGCTCGCCAGATTTAATTCTACGGCTGAAAAGTTTGACGTTATTCTCGGCGACGCACAGGCGGGCAAAGGCACAATCGGCAAACTCCTGACCGACGAAACGCTTTACAACAACGTCAACCAAACCGTCTCAAACGTTAATCAACTTTCGTCGGAAGGAACAAAACTGATTTACGATTTCCGGCAAAACCCGAAAAAATACTTGACGGTTCAATTCAAACTTTTCTAAAAGCTAAACACCCCGCCAGAATTAGATTCAGCTAAAAATCGGCGCGGGCATTTGGAGTTCTAACTTGATAGCGGATGGCAAAATTACGCGGTTCGTGTTCTGAGTTCCGCATTTATGCGGCATTGTGTGATTAGCAAGCACCGCCGCATAAATGCGGAACTCAGAACAAGTCGTTTAATTTTGAAAATTGTTTTAGTTGGCTCTTCGGCAGTGCGTCGCCGACTAAAGCTGAAACTCCAAACATTCTTATTTATTTTTGTTAAGGTGTTTAGCAGTCAGTTATCCGAGATTTCGTTTAATAAAAAATAAGAAGATATTCCAAAAATTTTGAAATTATTTTCAAACCTGATGACCCTTTTGTCGGACGAATCTCGTTTAGACAAATAAGGGGAAATCTGTCTGCCGTTTGAAATCCGCAATTTCTCCTTAATTAAAGATAATTTGACGGTAAATTTTGCGGGCGGCGATAAACTTTTAATCGGTTAAATCAGACGACTCTATCAACAAAACACAGGAGAACATAAAATGAAATTAGGGGAAAGCAACACGAACAAGAATTTTACTGGCGTTATCGGTGATTGGATTGACAGCGGTGCTGGCAATTCTGCCGTTCGGCTTAAAGTCTTTTGCCGGCGGTCAAGACGGCTCTGAAAAAGGATCGAGCAGCCGAACCGTCAGCAAGGAAGACGGCATCAAGAATTACGATATTCGCACCGACGAATCGAAAAGCGATGTGCTGCTCAATTTCCGCCTTTTCGCCGGTAAGAGTGCCGTCGAGGTTGCCGATGTCAGAAACCGATTCGTCGCGGGCGAAAATTCACTGCGTCAGCGAGTTCCGACTTTGAGAGTTGAGTATAACGAAGACATTCGCATTCCCGAAGTTATCGCCGTTGTTGTAAACGGGAAACGTGCTTTTCTAACGGAACCGTCAATGGCGAAGCATTCTAAAATTCTCCGCAGCTTCGTCAGAGAAAACAATAATTTATTCGGCGTTGACAACGAACAAATCAACCAGCTTAAAATGACGGCTGATTATACCAACCCGGACGAAAATTTGTCGTATGCTCATCTTGAGCAAACAATCAACGGCGTTCCAGTTTTTCGCGGCGAAATCAAAGCCGGATTTACCAAAGACGGCGCGATGTTTCGAGTTATTAACAACCTCGCGCCCGGATTGGATTATGCCGATCTTTCCATTGATTTCGGCGATCCGTTCACTGCCGTAAAAGCCGCTGCCGCCACGATCAATTACGAATTGAAGGAAGCTGAATTGAATCAAAATTACGCTGATTCCAACGATTTGAAAGTCGTCTTCGGAACGGGCGATTGGGCGACGACCGCCGAGAAGATGTATTTTCCGATTGAACCGGGCGTGGCGCGAACAGCGTGGCGCGTGCTGATTTGGGGTAAAAATAATTCTTATTATGTAATTGTGGACGCGGAAACAGGCGCGTTGCTGTGGCGCAAAAACATCACGTCGCAGCAGACGCAAGCCGCGACTTTCAATGTTTACGCCAATTCGACGAGTATGATGCAGGCTCTCGACAATCCCGCGCCGCTTACGCCGGGTCCGGTGGATCCGAATTTGGGAACGCAGGGCGTTTTGGCGAATCGCACAGACATCACACTTGTCGGCAACGAAGGCGCGAATTCATTTAACAATCTCGGCTGGATTACCGACGGTAACAACACGACCGACGGCAACAACGTCGAAGCCGGTATTGACCGCGCCGCGCCGGATGGCGTGGACGCGCCCGTGACGGGCAGCGGTTTTCGCAATTTCACGTTTAACTACACGCCGGGAAATTCTTCGGGCGGCGACAACCCGCTCGGCGCGGAGTTTCAAAAAGGCGCGGTCACGCAACTTTTTTATTTGTCGAATCGTTATCACGACGAAATGTATAAGCTCGGTTTTACCGAAGCGGCACGAAATTTCCAAAATGATAACTTCGGACGCGGCGGCAACGGCAACGACCGTGTGAGTGCCGAAGCCCAGGATTCGAGCGGCACAAACAACGCCAATTTTGGCACACCCGCCGACGGTGCGCGCGGGCAGATGCAGATGTATTTCTGGAGTGCGCCGAACCCAGACCGCGATGGCGATTTGGATGCCGAAATTGTGATTCACGAATTGACGCACGGTTTGTCGAA
>CBDUBY010000012.1:0-32530 GCA_965365505.1 uncultured Pyrinomonadaceae bacterium
GTCGTTGCGCGAAAGAAATAAGCAGCGGCACCATTCAAATAATAAAAATTCCATTAATAAAAATTCCATTTTGCTGCGGCGCGCTGATTGCTTTCATCAGCAACGTACATTGAAAATCTCTCTCTTGTGTAATAAATAAACACAGTTTCAACAAAAAATGTGCGAAATAAAAACAAGGATGGTAAAAAGAAATGAAAAACTTATTGAAATTCGGGGTTTTAGCATTTGCGTTCGCCTTAATGTTCGTCAGCGTTGACGTTGCCAACGCGCAGCGTAGAAGCAATCGAAGAGAAGAAAGACGCGAGTATCGAGAAGAAATTCGAGATGCGCGCAGGGATTACAGACGCGACATTCGACGCGGCGTAAATCGTCGTGAAGCCAGACGTGAATATCGCGATGAACGTCGTGAAGCCAGACGCGATTATCGCCGCGACACAAGACGCCGCGTCAATCGTCGTTATAACACCAATCGCCGCGTTTACGCTCCGGCGACGAATCGCGTTTATTATCGCAACGGTCGTCGCTATGTCGTTAGATACTAACCTGACTTAAATTTGCAAAGAAAAAGCCGCGTCGTTTGGATGCGGCTTTTTCTTTGCAAACTCATTGGTTTTTGACGAGCGATTCAATTTTCCATCGTTCTGGAAATCTTATCCAGATTTAAGCTGCGCGCCGAAGCATTAAAAATCTCTTTGTAAGTTGCGCCCTTTTCGTAAAGTTCAGCGTGAGTGCCGCTTTCGACGACGCGCCCTTGTTTTAAAACAAAAATAACGTCCGAATCAATAATCTGCGAAATGCTGTGCGAGATGACGACGACCGTGCGATTTTCCTTGATTGCGTCGAGACTCAATTTGATCTGCTCGGTCGCAATCGCGTCGAGGCTCGCGGTCGGTTCGTCGAGAAAAATTATCGGCGGATTTTTCAAGAATAAACGTGCGATGGCGATACGCTGCTGCTGTCCGCCGGAAAGCGATTGTGCTTCGGATTCGTATTTATCGGGCAGTTCTTCGATTTGGTCGTGCAGGTAAGCCTTTCGCGCCGCCGCTTCGACTTCCGCGAAACTCGCGTCCATATTTCCGTAACGAATGTTTTCTTCAATCGAACCACGGAAAATGTGATTTTTTTGTAAAACCAAACCGATTTTGCGGCGCAAAAGTCTGGTGTCATAATTCAAAATGTTTTCGCCGTCGAGAAAAATCTCGCCCATCGTCGGCGCGTAAAATTTACATAGAATATTGAGCAAAGTTGATTTTCCCGCGCCGGAAAGCCCGACGAACGCGACGGTTTTTCCCGCCGGAATCGTCATCGAAACATCGAACAACGCCTGCGTTCCGTTTGGATATGTGAAATTTACGTTTCGCAATTCAAACTCGCCGCGCAGATTGTCCGTTCCTGTCGCGCCCGATTCTTCAATCGCGTCGTCAGCGTCTAAAACTTCAAAAAATCCTTCAGCGTAAGTCATCGCTTCGTTGATTTCGTCATAAATCCGGTGAAGCTGGCGAATCGGCGCGGAAACGTTATTAAAAAGCAAAATATGAAACATAATCGCGCCAATCGTCATCTGCTGGTCGAGAACCAGATAAGCTGTCAGGATAATAATTAAAACCACGCCGACTTGTTCGACGAAAGTTTTGAACGCGTCGAACACGTAGTTTGTTTTGCGCTGTTTGATTTGCGCGTCAATCAGATCGCGCTGCAGTTGCGCCTGCTTTTCGCGCTCGTAATCTTCGCGGACAAAAGATTTAATGACAATAATTGATTCGATAATATTGAATAAACCGTTGGTTTTCGTTTCGCGTAAAGTCCGCAAACCCCGCCGCACGCCTTTGAGCATTCCGGCTTGCCGCCAGCTCAACAAAAAATAAATCGGCATAATCACCGAAGCGATTAAGCCGACATAGAAATTAGCGGAAAACATCACGACGAGCGCTAAAATCGCGTTGGCGAAAAGCGGCAGCAGGTTGATGAAAATGTTCTGGACAAAGCGCGTCAGACTTTCCGCGCCGCGGTCAATGCGGGTTTGCAGCTTGCCGGTCGCGTTTTCATCGTCAGCGAAATAAGCGTAGCGATAAGTGAGAATTCTCTCGACGGCGTATTGCGCGAGCTGGCTCGAAAGGTTAATGCGAATTCGTTCGCCGAGCATACTTTGCCCGTATTTAATGGCAATATTCGCTAGTTCCTTTCCAAATAAAATCGCGCTGATAAAAAATAAAAGCGAAAAAGCCTGCTGCGCGGTTACGCCTTCGCTCAATAACTGCTGAATCGTGTCAACCGTATAGCGCAGAACTATCGGATTGATTTGCGCGACGATTGCGCCGAGCAGTGTGAGAAAAAACGAGATGACGACCAGTAATTTATAAGGTTTGACGAACGGCGCGAGCCGAACGATAATTTGCCAGACATTCATCTCGAAAAATTATTTGTTCTGGTCATACAACGCCAAACCCAACCCGAACTTCGCGCTGGCGCGGCGCAGAGCCATACTTTCCGCATTTGAGCTGGAATCGCCATACGAATCCAAAGTTTCATCTTCCTGCCCGGTTGCTTCACGATAAACCGTTCCTTCGGCGCATTGAATCGTCAGGCGTACGGTCATGATTAATTTTCCCGCAACGGAATCAATCCGACGAATCTCATAGCACCAGCCGGGCGCGAAATGGTCGAGATATTTCACTGCGTCGTGCCAGGCAAGATAAACGATTTCCTTGCCGCCTTGTCGCCGTTTTCGCTGATGTTTTTGAGCAATTGGTTTGGACAAATCCTTTACGATTTCACGGATTGAGCGCAATGCGCCGCTTGCGCCCGGATTGCCGTCGAGTTTATCAGCCGGTTGATTTTCGTCTTGACTCATTTGTTTCGCCTCGTTTGATGTAATAAATTTTCTTTACATTTATCTTAACGGATGTAAAAAAAATATGAAATTAGTCACAGCCGAAGAAGCAGTTAAAGTTATAAATTCGCGCGAGCGCGTTTTCATTCAATCGGTCGCCGCCGCGCCGCAAACATTGATTCGGGCGCTGACGGCGCGCGCTTCGGAACTGCGCGGCGTCGAAATTTATCATCTGCACACGGAAGGCGACGCGCCGTATGCCGCGCCCGAACACGCCGCGAGCTTTCATACCAACGCTTTGTTTGTCGGCGCGAATGTGCGAAAAGCCATCGCCAGCGGTGAAGCCGATTACATTCCGGCGTTTTTAAGCGAAGTTCCGCTGCTTTTTCGGCGCGAGATTTTGCCGATTGATACGGCTTTGATCCACGTTTCGCCGCCCGACCGTCACGGCTACTGCTCGCTCGGCACGAGCGTTGACGTATCTTTAGCGGGCGTGCAAATGGCGGAAAAGGTCGTCGCGCAAATCAACCGGAAAATGCCGCGCACGCACGGCGACGGTTTGATTCATATTAAAGAAATAGATTTCGCCGTCGAAGTTGACGACGATTTGCCGGAAGTTCGGTCAATTGATTTAACCGAGCAGGAAATCGCCATCGGCAGAAACTGCGCCGCATTGATTGAAGACGGCGCGACTTTGCAGATGGGCATCGGCGCGATTCCGAACGCGGTTTTAAAGGCGCTCGAAAATCATAAAAATTTGGGCGTTCATACGGAAATGTTTTCTGACGGCTTGATTGATTTAATCGAATCGGGCGTTGTAAACAACGACAAAAAACGCATTCATCCGGGCAAAGTCGTCAGCAGTTTCGTGATGGGAACGCGCCGCCTTTATGATTTTATAGACGACAACCCGGAAATCGTGCTGCTCGATGTCGCCTATGTTAACGACCCGGCTGTTATTCGACGCAACCCGCAAGTTACGGCGATAAACAGCGCGATTGAAGTTGATTTGACCGGACAGGTTTGCGCCGATTCCATCGGCACGCGCGTTTATTCGGGCGTCGGCGGGCAGATGGATTTTATTCGCGGCGCGTCTTTGAGCGAAGGCGGAAAACCGATCATCGCGCTGCCTTCGGTGACCACTAAAGGTGCATCGAAGATTTCCGCATTTTTGAAGGAAGGAGCGGGCGTCGTCACCACCAGAGCGCACGTCCACTTCGTCGTTACCGAATACGGCGCGGCGGATTTATACGGGAAAACTCTGCGCGAACGCGCCAAAGCCTTGATTTATATTGCGCACCCGAACCACCGTGAAGAGCTGGAGCAGCAGGCATTCGAGCGCTTCAAAAAACTAATTTGATGTTGTAGCGCGAGGAGTAAATCGTTCTTGAAAAGGGTTAGCAGCTTGAGGGCGTGTGATTGAAAATCTGAAGACGGGCGTAATCAATTTCTCGACGCCCGAATTGTTTTCTTTGTTGATAATATCAAGGCGCGGTTACGGCATTTTAACTGCTTTTGCCTGCTGCGCGCCTTCGGCTATGCCGTTCCAAACGCCGCGCCCGATTGAGCAATTATCGTCCATTTGACATTCAAAACTTCGGAACCAGAAAAATTCGCTCGTCTCTTTTAAGACGCAAAGAAAAAGAGTGTCGCTTTCAAAACCGTAATCCATTACCAGATAAACCGTCGCTTTGCCTTTCGGAGTCGTCACGCTCCACGGCTGCCGGAGTTCATGTATCATAGATGAAATTTTATCACGGCGATACGAACTTTGTAACCAAAAATAAAATTTTTATTAAGACATCAGACCGTGACAGCTTCGCGGTATTCGCCCCAAACTTTTCTCAAGCGGTGTGAAATTTCGCCGACCGTAATATAGCTTTCGACACAATCTAAAATACGCGGCAACATATTTTCGTCGCCTTTTGCCGCTTCTTCCAGCTTGGCAATCGCAGTTTCGGCTTTTGCCGCATCGCGTTTTTCACGAACGGCGCGAACGCGCTCGATTTGATTGCGCTCGATTCGTTCATCAATCTTGTGAATCGGAATCGTTTCATCTTCCTGAATCCGAAATTTATTGACGCCGACGACGACGGCATCGTTCGTTTCGACGGCGCGTTGATATTCGTAAGCGGCTTCCTGAATTTCCCTTTGCGGGTAACCGTTTTCGATTGCCTTCAACATTCCGCCCATCGCATCAATTTTTTCGATATATTCGACGGCTTTTTGTTCAAGCTGATTCGTCAATTCTTCAATCGCATAGCTTCCGGCGAGCGCGTCAACAATGTCGGCGACGCCCGATTCGTTGGCGATAACCTGCTGCGTTCGCAGCGCGATGCGCGCCGCTGTTTCGGTCGGCAAACTCAATGCTTCGTCCATTCCGTTGGTGTGCAAACTTTGCGTTCCTCCAAGAACTGCCGCGAGCGCCTGAATCGTCGTTCGCACGACATTTACTTCCGGCTGCTGCGCCGTCAAAGTCGAACCGGCAGTTTGCGTGTGGAAACGCAGCATTAAAGATTTCGGATTTTTCGCGCCGAATCGGTCGCGCATAATTTTCGCCCACAGCCGACGCGCAGCTCGAAACTTCGCCACTTCTTCGAGCAAATTATTGTGCGCGTTGAAAAAGAATGAGAGGCGCGGCGCGAAATCGTCAACTTTCAAACCGACGGAAATTGCCGCGTCAACATACTGGATGCCGTCTGCCAGCGTGAAAGCCATTTCCTGTGCGGCGGTTGAACCGGCTTCGCGAATGTGATAACCGGAAATCGAAATCGTGTTCCAATTCGGAACTTCGGCGGCGCAGAAAGCGAACGTATCGGTAATCAGACGAAGCGAAGGCTGCGGTGGATAAATATAAGTTCCGCGAGCGATATATTCCTTTAAAATGTCGTTTTGAATCGTGCCTTGAACTTTGTCAAACGAAACATTTTGTTTTCGCGCAACGGCTAAATATAAACAAAGCAGCGTCGAAGCCGTCGCGTTTATCGTCATCGAAGTCGAAACCGTGTCGAGCGGAATCGAATCGAACAGCCGCAGCATATCGTCCAGCGAGTCAATCGCCACGCCGACCTTGCCGACTTCGCCCGCTGCTAATTCATCGTCCGAATCAAGCCCGATTTGCGTCGGCAAATCGAACGCCACCGAAAGTCCGGTCGTGCCGGCGGACAAAAGATATTTATATCTGGCGTTCGATTCTTCGGCGGTTGCAAAACCGGCGTATTGCCGCATTGTCCAAAACCTGCCGCGATACATATTCTTGCGAACACCGCGTGTGTAGGGAAACTCGCCCGCCGCGCCGATGTCAGTTTCGTAATCAATTTTCGTATTCGCCGGATTAAAATCATTCGGCAATTCGATTCCCGAAGAAGTTTCAAATCGCTCGCGCCGTTCACCTGATAATTTGTTTGCCATAGTTTGTGATTCTAATTGACGGTTTCGCCGTTAGGCAAGACGGCGGCGTGTGTAAATGCCGAGAAAATTTTGAGAATTTTTGAGAAAGTTTTGAAGACTTTTGCGCCGCCTCGCCTTTACAATCGTTTCAAAATCGAATTCGATTAATTTTTTTTCGAGGGAAATATGTTCCAACTTAAATTTTCAGCGCGGCGAATCGGCGGTTTTATCATTGGCGTGAATGGCATTTTAATCCGGCGGTCGCTGGCTATAAAGCCGTTGCTAAAAACCGGATGTAGGAGTATAAAAGAGGCGAACCCAAAAAATCAGCAATCAAGGAGCGAAGTCGTATGAAGTATATTGCCCGTCGAGCAATTCGTTTTTTAAATCCGTTATTGGTAATCGCGCTGCTGGCGTTTGCCCCGCAGCGATTTTCAGAAATTGTTACCGCAAGCGAGTTTGCCGCGCCGACGTCGAATGCCGGTCGGCAAAATTTTAATGACAGCGAAAATTTGTTCGCCGTCTTCGGGGCGAATTTCGATGCCGTGAACGCCGCGCCGACCGTCGTCATCACGGTCAACACCGTTTCAGACACAACTGCCAATGACGGACTTTGCACCTTGCGCGAGGCGATTATCGCCGCCAACACGAACACGGCTTCGGGCGCGGCGGCGGGCGAATGCGCGGCAGGCACGGTCGGCGCAGACACGATAAATTTTAATATCGCGGGCGCAGGCGTTAAAACCATCGCACCGACTTCCAGCTTGCCGGAAATCATTGAAGCCGTAACGATTAACGGCTACACGCAGCCGCTTTCGGCGGCGAATACCAATCCGACGACGTTGGGCATTAACGCCGTTCCGCTGGTTGAATTGAGCGGCGCAAGCGCGGGCGCGGGCGTGGACGGTTTACGGCTGGCAAGCAGCGGTTCGACAGTGCGCGGTTTAATCATCAACCGCTTTGCGAGCGACGGCATCAGCCTTGTCGCCAACAGCGACAGCAATGTTATTGCTGGAAATTTCATCGGCACGGACGCGACCGGCACGATTGATTTGGGCAACGCGAGTCACGGCATTTCTACAGATGTCGGCAGTGTTTTTAGCGTCCCCGATTTTAACATTGTCGGCGGCACGAATCCGGCAGACCGCAATTTGATTTCGGGCAATAATCAGGACGGAATGAATTTATTCTTCGCCGTTAGCACGAATATCCGCGGTAACATCATCGGCTTGGCAAAAAACGGCGCGGACGTTTTGGGCAACGGTGACGACGGGATTGATGCCCTCAACGGCTCCGACGAGATTATCGGCGGGACAAGCGCGGCGGCGCGAAACATCATTTCCGGCAACGGTGCCGCCGGTATCGCTATCAATGACAACACAACGGTTCAGGGAAATTACATCGGCACAGATGCGTCGGGAACGCTCGACCGGGGCAACAATTCGCACGGTATCAGAACTAATGTTTCGTTTAATAATTTAATCGGCGGAACGAGCGCAGGCGCGGGCAATCTGATTTCTGGCAACAATGCTAATGGAATTTTTGTCGGCAATAGTGGCAACAACATTATTCAAGGCAATTTAATTGGCACACAGGCAAACGGCACGAGTCAGCTCGGAAACAGCGGCAAAGGCATCGAACTCTTTGCGGGCAGCACCAACAACAACACTATCGGCGGCAGCGCGAACGGCGCGGCAAATACGATTGCCTTTAATGGCGAGGACGGCATCGAAATTCAAAGCGGAACTGGCAATCTCATCAGCCGCAATTCGATTTACTCGAACGGCACGACAAATCTGCATCTCGGCATTGACCTTTTAGGCACGGACGGCTTGACCGAAAACGACCCGGACGACCCGGACACGGGCGTGAACAATTTGCAAAACTATCCGGTAATCACCAGTGCCAGCCAAAGCGGTTCGCGGGTCATCGGCATCCTCAACAGCACGCCGTCAACGAGTTTTCGGCTGGAATTTTTCAACGGCTCGACGGCAAGCAATTCGGGTAAAACTTTTGTCGGCGCGTTCGATGTCACGACCGACGCGAACGGCGACGCGGCGTTTGACCAGACTTTCGCGTCGAACGCGCCCGTCGGCAGTTTTGTAACGGCGACGGCGACGCGCAACGTCGCCCCGTTCGACACATCGGAATTTTCTTACGCCAAACAAGTTGCTCCGTTGCCGACCGCCGCTTCAGTCACAATCGGCGGCAGAATTTCAACGACTTCAGGGCGCGGCATTTCGGGAGCGCGAGTCGCAATAACCGAAGCCGGTGGAAACGTGCGTTACGCGACGACCAATCCGTTCGGCTATTACCGCTTCGCCGAACTCGCGTCCGGTCAAACCGTCGTTGTCAGCGTCGGGGCGAAAAATTTCGTTTTCGCGCCGAATACGCGAACTTTTAACATTACGGAAGACCTCACGAACGCAGATTTTACCGGCGTTAATAAATAGAAACTCGGTTAAAAGTCAGAACATCGCTTTTGATTCTTGAGCGAGCCTTTAAATTGATTTTAAGAAACATTTTCCATTGGTTATCGGTTATTGATAAGAACGGCGGCGCGGTCTTTTTCAATAGCAAATGAACATTGGAAAATGTTTTCTTTTTGACTAATTCCGGCGGCTCGCGTAGCATTTTCAAAGAGCGAAAATGAAACTCGACAAAGCGGCAAAACAAGCGGTGCGCGAACTCGGCGACGCGATAAATCAGGCGGTGGAAAAGTCTTCGCGCGTTGCCGAAGCGATTGAGAATCTGCGCGAAATAGGCTATGAACCGAATCTCTCGCTCAAACTCGAAATCGGTTTGATGGAAATCGGCAGTGACAACGATTTTGAAGATTTGCCCGAAGACATTGAGCTTGATTTGACTGACGAAGACGTGCAAACCTTACGGCGAATGAAAATTAAATTTGAATAGTCCTCTGTCCTTTCTCCTTTGTTTTTCGCCTTGTTTAGAAAACATTGAACTTTTCCCAGGCGATGCGAAGGACAAAGAAGAAAGGACAACTGACCAATCCCTTGAATTACTTCAACTATTTTTCCGAAATTGAAGAACTTTTTATCCGTCGGCGCGGGCGCAATTTGCTTTTGTCGCCGCTTGATTGGGCGTTGATTGAAACCTGGCAGGAACGCGAAGTTCCGCTGCATATTATTTTGCGCGGCATCGAACGGGTTTTCGATTCGGTTGACCAGCAGCCGAACCGAAAACGAACCGTCAAAAGTTTGCTTTACTGCAAAGAGGAAATCGAAGCGCAATACGCCGAGTGGCTGGAGCGGCAAGTCGGAAAAACCGCTCAAGCGCAAATTTCAAACTCGGAAGTTCAAAGTCACAAATCTCAGGAATCAAATTTATTTTCCGATGAAATGATTAAAGCGCATCTCGAACGAGTTTTGCTTGAAGTAAAATCAGCGCAAAACAATACAGAAGGCAGTTTGCAGACGACTTTGGGAAAGGTTTTCAATCGGCTGGCGGAACTCAAAAAGCAATCGTCCGCCGGAGCGGAAAAACTCGAAAACGATTTGGAAAAACTCGACGCGCTGATTGACGAAAGTCTGCTGCAAACTTACGAAACCGAACGACTGAAAGAGGAAATTCAAAAACAAATCGCTTCGTATAAAAACAAAATGGAGCGTGAAGTCTACGAGCGAACTTTTGATTTGATGCTGCTCAAACGCCTGCGCGAACAAGCGGCGATTCCGCGTCTGAGTTTGTTTTATCTCTAAGTTGTGGTAAATAGAATGGACATTTCTAAAACCCAAAGGAGATAAAAAATATGAACAAACTTAGAATCCGAAAACTCGGTATTTTGTCGGTGGCGAAAATGTATGCGGTAATGATGCTGGTTATCAGTTTGCTTATCAGCATTCCATACGGTCTGTTTATTATCATTTTCTCGCTGACCGGAGCGAGCAGCCTCGGCGGTAAGGAATCGCTCGCGCTCGGCGGCGGCGGCGTTGTGCTAGGCTTGGGGATAATGATCGGGATGCCGATTGTATATGGATTGATGGGCTTTATCTTCGGCGCGTTGGGCGCGTTAATTTATAACCTTTTCGCCGGACTCGTCGGCGGCATCGAAATTGAAGTTGAAGGAATACAGTAAGAAAAGAAGAGGAGAAAAGGAGAAAATGAGAAAAGGAGAAAAACAAATTTCCTCTTCTTCGCTGCCCGGCACTTCTTCGCTGCTCGACGTAACCATCGAAAAAATCGTTCCCAACGGTTTCGGCTTGGGTTTTGCCGACGGCTTGACCGTTTTTGTGTCGCTCGCCGCCGTCGGCGATACGGTTCGCGTTCACATTAATCAATTAAAAGGCAAAACCGCTTTCGCCGAAATCGTCGAAATCATTGAACCTTCGCCCGATAGAACCGTGCCGCGCTGTCCATACTTCAGACGCTGCGGCGGCTGCGATTTTCAGCATTTAAATTATCAGGCGCAGCTCGCGGCGAAAGTCGGCATCGTGCGCGATTGCTTGACGCGCATCGGAAAAATAGATTATCCAAAAGAGATTCAAGCAATCGGCAGCCCGCGCGAATACGAATATCGCTCACGCGCGCAATGGCACGTCAACACGCGCAAGAAAAAAATCGGTTATTTCCAAAGAAAATCGCACGCCATCATTGATGTCGAAATTTGCCCGATTCTTACGCCCGAACTCGAAGCGACGTTAAAAGAATTGCGCTCGACAATCGAATGGGAAACATTCTGGGGCGAGATGGTCGAGATTGAATCGGCGACGGCAAACGGCGCGGTTTCCGTCTATTCAACGGAAATAATCGAGCCGACCAAAGAAATTTCCTTTACAGCAAACGGCGAAACGTATTTTCACGACGCGACGAGTTTTTTTCAGGGCAATCCGTTTTTAATCGAACGGTTAATCGAAACGGCTTTGAGCGGCGCGTCGGGCGGCGAAACGGCGATTGATTTATATTGCGGCGTCGGACTTTTTACGTTGCCTTTGGCGAGGAAATTTCAAACGGTTTTCGGTGTCGAAGGCTATGACAAAGCGATTGATTACGCCGAAAAAAACGTCGAGAAGGCGCGCCTTTCAAACGTCAAATTTTTTCGCGAGAATGTTTCCGATTGGCTGGCGGAAAATGCGTTGCGGTTGAAAAATTCAGATTTCCTGCTGCTTGACCCGCCGCGTTCCGGCACGGAAAAGCAAACTGTCAAAGCGATTATCGAATTACAGCCCGCACAAATCTCGTATGTTTCCTGCGAGCCTTCGACGCTGGCGCGTGATTTGAAAATCTTGACCGAAAACGATTACTCAATCGAATCAATCGTCGCGCTCGATTTATTTCCGCAGACGCATCATATAGAAACGGTCGTCAGACTGAAAAATCAGCGGTTGTAAATTTCTGCCAAATGCTTTAATCGTTCCGCCTCCGTTTTAGAAAAATCCTTTTTGCGAGAACGCCAGTTCCAATTTCCCGAATCGGTCGAGGGCAGATTCATTCGTCCTTCATTTCCCAAGCCTAAAACATCCTGCATCGGCACAATCGCCGTGTCTGCGACTGACGCGAAAGCAGCGCGGATGAAATCCCAATGAATTTCGGATGCGTCACTGTGCAGATATTTCAAGCAAAATTCGCGCTCGTGTTTGTTCGCCGAGGCAAACCAGCCGCCAATCGTATCGTTGTCGTGATTGCCCGTATAAACGACCGAGTTTTTAATGTGGTTGTGCGGCAGATACGGATTGCCGGCGTCGCCGCCGAAAGCGAAGAGCAAGATTTTCATTCCCGCAAATTCGTAAGAATCGCGCAAACTTTCGACTTCCGGCGTAATCACGCCCAAATCTTCCGCCATAAACGGCAGCGCGCCGAGAGCGTCTCGCAATGCGGCAAATAATTCGTCGCCCGGCGCGGAAACCCAACTTCCGTTTTCCGCCGTCACATCTTCGGCTGGAATTTCCCAGCACGCCTCAAAGCCGCGAAAATGGTCAACGCGCACGATGTCGGTCATCTGCAAATTAAATTTGACACGCTCTGTCCACCAGCGGAAATTGTCGGCTTTCATTTTTTCCCAATCGTAAATCGGATTGCCCCAACGCTGTCCGGTTTTTGAAAAATAATCCGGCGGAACGCCCGACACAACCGTCGGCGAGCCGTCTTCATTTAATTTAAATTGCGACGGATTGCACCAAACGTCAGCTGAGTCGAGCGCGACGAAAATCGGCACGTCGCCGATGATCTTTACGCCCGCTTCATTGGCGTATTTTTTTAACTCGAACCATTGTTTGAAAAATAAAAACTGATAAAACTTTTGCGCGAAAATCTCGTCGTCCAAATCTTTTCCGGCTTCGTCCAGCGCTTCCGGCTCGCGCAGTTTCAGCGGCGCGTCCCATTCCTGCCAGGACTTTTGATTATTCGCCAGGCGCAGAGCCTGAAATAGCGCGTAGTCTTCGAGCCAGAAAGCATTGTAGCCGCAAAAATCGTGAAAGCGGGCGGCGATTTTTTCGTCGTCAGTTTGGCGAAACGTTTGAAAGGCGCGTTTGAGCAAATCAATTTTCCAGTCAAAAACCTTTCCGAAATCAATTCTTTCGATTGGAAACGACGGCTTCTTTTTCAAATCCTTTCGCGTCAAAAAGCCGTCCTCGACAATCTTTTCCGGCGCGATTAAAAGCGTATTGCCCGCGAAAGCCGAAAACGATTGATAAGGCGAATCGCCATAGCCGGTCGGACCGAGCGGCAAAATCTGCCAGTATGTTTGTTTGGCATCGGCGAGAAAATCCACGAATTCATACGCCGCGTCGCCGAAATCGCCGATGCCGAATTTGCCCGGCAAAGATGTCGGGTGCAGAAGAATGCCGCTCGCTCTTGGAAAATTCATATTTTAGAACTGTATATTTTCGTTTATCTGTAAAATTTTTATTTTGTCTGCTAAATTGGCGTCTGCCGCTTTTTCTTTTAACAATCGGAGCGGTTCGCTCGGCGGCTCGTCCGACAAATCGAAACGTCCGAAGTGCATCGGAATCAGAAAGTCGGCGCGTGAATCAACAAAACCCTGCCATGCTTCTTCAGGCGAATTGTGGTTCGGGTGCATAAACCATAGCGGTTTATACGCGCCGATGCCGATGAGAAAATAATCAATTTTCGGGAACAGCGCGGTTAATTCCTGATAATGTTTTCCGTAACCCGAATCGCCGCTGAAATAAATCGTTCTGTCCGCGCCCTGAATGACGAATGCGCCCCATAATCGCCGGTTCGTATCGAATAATCCGCGCCGCGACCAATGGCGAACGGGCAGAAACGAGATTTTTACGCGCTCGTCGGTCGAGAATTGCTGATACCAGGCTGCCGTTTGTATCTCGGTCGAATCGGTTTTCCAATCGTTCAATAAATCTTCCATTCCCAAACCGGCGAGAATTTTCGCGCCGGGAAATTTCTGCGCGAGCTGTCGAATCGTCGTTTCGTCGCAATGGTCGCGATGGTCGTGCGAGATTAGGATGTAGTCAACTTTCGGCAATATATCAATCGGCGACGGCACCTCAACCAGCGCGCTAACGAGCGGCGGCTTGCCGAAAACCGGATCGAGAAGAATGTTCACGCCGCGAACGCGAACGAAAAACGCGGCGTGTCCGAGCCATAAAATTCCGTCGCGTTCGCTTTGCAGAAATTCGGTCGGGTCTTTAACGTCAAGCCGCGCCGTATCGTTTAACTTTTCCTGTTTCTGCGGCTTCGTGCCGAGCTGCCATTTCAGCAAGTCAATTGTCGAGGGCAGAAAGGGAAATTCCGCGTTGACGAATCTGCCTTTTTCGTCAACCGGCGTTCCCTGCCAGTCCTTTTTGATAATCGGCAGATTTTCGTTTTTGACGTATCGTTCAATCACTGCTTTATCGTTCTCAGTCAAAAGAATTATCGCTGCTAAAACTATCAATAAGATAATCAAAATTGATACGCCGATTTTGATTATCTTGAGCAGACGCTTTTTCATACTTCTCAAGAATATAACGCGCGGGCAGTTTTGTTAAAGATGATAAACTGCCCGGCAACCTTTTCCCGCTCTGCGTCGTTCTAAAGTTAAACCTCTGCGGGTTGAATTATAGAAGATAACTCTTTAAACTTTTAAATTATGGCAAAAAATGATTCATCAGCCGCCGCGCCCGAAAAATACTCGGTGCGGTGTCGTTATTGCGGACAGAAAAATTCCGTTAAAGAAGATTACGTCAACGGCGAAGCGAAATGCGGACGCTGCCGCCTGCCTTTGTCGAATGCGGCGCATAAAAAATTTGCCGATTTGAGCAAACACGATTATGTGCATCCGCTCGACAGCAAAGCCCTTGCCGCGCTGCGGGCAATTCCCGGAATTGATACCGCGCTCAAGAAACTGCTCTCCGTTACGGGTGAATCGGCAATTCGCGTTTTGTTCACGGCAAGCGCGGTGAAAATCACGCCGAAACAATGCCCGGACTTGCACGCCAAACTGCAAATCGCCTGTACGACTCTGGGCGTTGATATGCCCGATTTTTTTATTCAGCAAAACCCGATTGTCAATGCCTTTACGGGCGGCGTGGAAAAACCGATTATCGTTTTGCACACATCTCTGATCGAACGCTTAAACGACGAGGAAACGCTCGCCGTTATCGCGCACGAAGTCGGGCATATTCACGCCGAGCATGTTTTATATTTGACGGCGGCGCAACTGCTGCTCGCGCTCGCACATATTCCGCTCGCCTCTTTGCCGATTGCCGGAATCGTCAAAGATATTTTGTCAGCGACGATGCGCGGCGCGCTGCTCGCGTGGATGCGCCGCGCCGAATTGTCGTGCGACCGCGCCGCTTTATTAGTCACGCAAGACCCGCACGTTGTCGGGCGCACGATGATGAAATTATGCGGCGGCACGATGGCGTCAAAAATTGATTACGATTTGTTTTTAGAACAAGCCCGCGAGTTCGAGAAAAATTACGACGAAAAATTCTTGGATAAATTCTGGGCGGATATTTTGACTTCGGGTTTGTCGCATCCGTTCCCCGTTTGGCGCGTTTCAGAGATTTTGAAATGGGTCGAAGACGGGCAATATGCGGATTTGATGAAAAAGTAGATTTCTGAACCGTAGAGTCGCAAAGACGCAGAGATTTGAAATGAATATTTTCTTTCTCTCTGCGTCTTTGCGACTCTGCGGTTAATTTCGTAGTGAAAATATGAAAGCGGTTTATATCAAAGAATTCGGCGGCGCGGAAAATCTGGAAATCCGCGAAGTTGAAAATCCGCCAAAACCAACGGGACGAGAAGTTCTAGTTGCAGTCAAAGCGGCAGCGTTGAACCGCGCCGACATTATGCAGCGGATGGGATATTATCCTGCGCCGAAAAATTTTCCCGAAAGAATTTTAGGACTCGAATTTGCGGGCGAAGTTGCCGACAGCGGCGACGGCGTAACGGATTTCAAAATCGGCGACCGCGTTTTCGGCATCACGGCAGGCGGAGCGCAAGCCGAATTTCTGATGACCGATGCGAGTCTTTTAGCCGGAATTCCCGATAATCTGAGCTTCACTGAAGCCGCCGCGATTCCCGAAGCCTTTATCACCGCGCACGACGCGATTTTTACGCAGGCAAGTTTACAAACAAACGAAACGCTCCTGATTCACGCTGTCGGTTCGGGTGTCGGACTTGCCGCTCTGCAATTGGCGAAAGCGCGAGATGTTAAAACCGTCGGAACTTCGCGTACGGCGGATAAATTGGAAAAATGTCTGGAATTCGGATTGGATGTCGGCATTGTGACCGAAAACGATTTTTCTGCTGAAATTGTCAGAGAAAAAATTGGCGGCGGCGCGGATGTTATTTTGGATTTAGTCGGCGCAAAGTATTTTGCGGCGAATCTGGCGAGTCTTAATTTAAGAGGTCGTCTTATTCTGGTCGGTTTGACGGCTGGCGCGAAAGCCGAGTTTAATTTGGGAATGGCTTTGACCAAACGCGCTTCGATAATCGGCACTGTTTTGCGTTCACGTTCGATTGAAGAGAAAGCCGAAGCGACCGGAAAATTTATTGAAGAAGTTTTGCCATTAATCGCCGAAGGAAAAGTTAAACCAAATCTGGATAAAATTTTTTCAATTGATGAAGTAAAGAAAGCGCACGATTATTTGGAATCAAACGCGAGTTTCGGAAAAGTTGTTTTGGAATTTTAGACGGAATATTCTACGCAAAATAAAAGCGACTGAAAATATCAGGTGAAATATTCGAATAATATTTCCTTGCTTTTACATTTTCTTTATTATTTTCGCAGCGGCTTCGTCAGTAATAACGCACAGCCCTGAGATTTTCGCAGCATAAAGTTTTTTCATTTTTTCCACGGCTTCCGTGTAAGTCAATCCGCTCGCCGCGCAAGTTTCAAACGTGACGACCGACCAGCGCGGCGCGTTTAATTCGCTCGCTGCGTTTGCCGCTTTTTTCGCTTGTTTGCGTGTTTCCTTTTTCGCTTTCATTTTTACCGGAACTCTAGCATAACCCATACGAGTTGTAAAAAGTTTCAATCGGCGGGAAGTTTCTGAAAATTCTCCTTTGCCTTTATATCTTTTCCCGTTTCTGCGGCTATAATTTTAACGGATGAGTTTTAACCAAACAATTTTTCTCACCGGATTTCCCGGTTTTATCGCCGAACGGCTCGTCGAGCGTCTGGCAAACGGCAACACGCGGTTTTTTCTGCTCGTGCAGAAAGACTTTATCGAGAAAGCGATGCGCGATGTGGCGGAGATTGCCAGCCGAACCGCTGCGCCGCTGGAAAATTTTGCGTTGATTGAAGGCGACATCACGCGGGAAAATCTTGGGGTGTCTGAAACGGATTTGGAAATTATCCGTTCGGAAACGACCGACGTTTATCATCTCGCCGCCGTTTATGATTTGGCGGTGAAAAAGGAAATCGCTTATCAGGTGAACGTCGAAGGCACCGGGAACGTTAACGCGCTGGTCAAAACTTTGCCGAATTTGCGCCGCTATAATTACGTTTCTACCTGCTACGTCGCCGGAAAGCGCACGGGCGAAATTCTTGAATCGGAACTCGAACACGACGCGGGTTTTCGCAATTTTTACGAAGAAACAAAATATCTGGCGGAAATGGAAGTCGAACGATTGAAAGGCGAATTGCCCGTGACGATTTTTCGTCCGGCGGTCGTCGTCGGCGATTCGGAAACCGGCGAAACAGCGAAGTATGACGGCATTTATTCGCTGATTCATTATTTACGAAAAGCTCCGCATCTGCTGCGCCTGGTCAACGTCGGAAACTCGGCGGTCAAACTGAATCTCGTGCCGGTTGATTTCGTCGTCGAGGCAATTGCGGCTCTGGCAACCGACGAAAAAGCCGTCGGGCAAACAGTTGCGCTCGCTGACCCAAATCCGCTGACGACCGAACAGCTTTTCGATGAAATCGCCGAAACATTGAGCGGCAAAAAGAGCGTCGTCAAACCGCCGTCGCAGTTAGTTGAAAAATCTCTGCTGCTACCGTTTTCACCCGTCGTTTCCGGTTTGCCGTTTCCGTCCGTGCCGTATTTTTTCGTGCCGCAAACTTACGACACGCGCATTGCCGACACGCTGCTTTCGGCGCACAATATCGAATGTCCGGCTTTCCAAAGTTACATCGGGAATCTTCTGAAATTTGTCGAGGAACATCCAAAGTTATAGATGAAAGTTTAGATTTCGAGTCAATGAAACAGATTAGAATTATGAAAAGGAAAATATGCTTTTTTGTGTTGGTATTATTTCTATTGTCCATAAACTCATTAACTTATTCACAGGAAGCTGAAAATCCTCTTTTTAGAATTCACGAAAATGAAAAGGTCGGATATATGGATAAAAGCGGAAACGTGATTATTGCTCCGAAATTTCTGGTAGGTAGCGAATTCAGCGAAGACTATGCCCTTGTAGGTTTAAGAGGAAAAGATTTTTTCATTGACCGGCAAGGTCGAAAATTGAAGTCACCATCCTTTCAAGCGGCGCGAGATTTTCGTGAAGGTTTGGCAAGTGTGCAAATCAACGGCAAATGGGGATTTATCAACCGGCAGGGCAAATTGGTAATACAAAATAAATTTGATGCAGCGGTCAGTTTTCACGAAGGATTGGCAAATATAGCAATAAAAAATGACGGTCGGTTCAAATTTGGGTTTATTGATAAATTAGGAAATTTTGTAATTGAACCGATTTTTGATTACGTCGAACCGTTTTCTGAGAATCTGGCGGTTTTTCTAAATGACGGCGCGGCATTTCCCTGGCATCACGGCTTTATTGTGGAGAACGGCGAAGGCAGTTACGGCTATCTTAACCGTGACGGCAAAATTGTAATTGAACCGAAATTTCAATCGGCTTGTGGTTTTTCCAAAGAAGTAGCGTGTGCGAAACTAAATAATCTTTGGGGATTCATTGACAAAAAAGGAAACTGGATAATTAAGCCGAAATTTCAATCGGCTGAAAATTTCTCTGAAGGACTAGCTGCCGTAACGACAGAAAACAAAGTAGGATTTATCAATAAAAAAGGCGAGTTTGTCATACAGCCGGAATTTTCCGACGCAAAAAGTTTTTCAGAAGAATTAGCTGCCGTCGAAGTAAAGGGTAAATGGGGTTTTATTGATAAAACCGGAGAGTTTGTCATAAAGCCTGAATATCTTATCGCGGAAAAGTTCTCGAACGGGATAGCATATATTGTCATTGATTCTGAACTTATTAGTGAGTTCGGCTACATAAATAAAAAAGGAAAATACCTTTGGAATCCGATACTTCAAAGACGAAAGCAACAGAAGTAATGTTTAAAAACGCGATTGAATGCGTCGGCGTAGTCGTCAAGCCGAACCATAAAGAAGCGTGGCAAACCGCGTGTGAGTTATCCGCGTGGCTTGACGAGCGCGGCATAAATTTAATCGTCAAATCAAGTGAAGAATCCGCAGGATCCGATTTCTCAAGATGCGGCATCGAAGCGGTCGAACTCGAACGATTTCAAGCCGACGCTGATTTGATTGTCGTTCTTGGCGGCGACGGCACGATGATTTCGACGGCGCGCGTCATCGGCGACAGGGAAGTTCTGGTATTGGGCATCAACTACGGCTCGCTCGGTTATTTAACCGAATTTCGCATTGAGGAAATGTTCGACGCGCTTGAGAAAATCCTCGCAGGCGAATATGAAATTGACCGCCGCGTGATGCTCGAAGTCGAACATTTGCGCGACGGCGAGGTTTTGGCAACCGGCAGAGTTTTAAACGATGTCGTCATCAACAAAGCCGCGCTCGCCCGCATCATCGAACTCGAAGTCGAACTCGATAATCTTTTCGTCAATTCGTTTCGCGCCGACGGTCTGATTGTTTCCACACCGACCGGCTCGACCGCATATAATCTTTCGGCGGGCGGTCCGATCGTTTACCCTTCGATGAACGCCGTCGTGCTGACTCCGATTTGTCCGTTCACCTTAACCAACCGCCCGATTGTCGTGCCGGACGCGGCGGAAATAAATTTGAAATTGAAAAACGAAAACGAAGGCGTTGTCATCACGCTCGACGGACAAATCGGTTATCAGATGAAAACCGGCGATACAGTTTCGATTCGCAAAAGTCGAACTAATTTTAATTTGGTGCAGCCGCCGAACCGAAATTACTTTGATGTTCTGCGGAATAAATTAAAATGGGGCAGGTAGAGAATTGGAAAAGTGAAAAAGTCGAATCGCCAGTGTGTTGATTCGACTTTGCTGATTTTATTCGTTCGATTATTTCTTAATGGCGAATTTTCCGTCTTTCCAAATTAAATCATAGAGCTTTCGCCCTCGCTCGCTAAAGTCTTCGCCGGCGATTCGTTTGTATTCATAAACCGCGACGATCGTGCCGATGCGCGGCATTTCATAAATTTTATCTTTGCCGTATTCGGGAACTGTTTGCGCCCCGATGTCTTTCCAAGCGCCGCCCGCGTATTCGAGAAAATAAGATTGCTCGTCGAGTTCGTGCGCCGTTGTCAGCCCGACGATATAAGCGTCGTTCGGTCGTTTGAACAGAGCCATTTGAAAACAGCTTTGCGCTCCGTCGCAGCCGCCCTTCATATAACCGTTGGCGGCATCTTCGACTTCGAGGTTGTTTTTTAGATACTCGGCTCTGGCACGGTCACAGTTTTTCGCCGTCGGATTGTCGGAGCAGCCTTCAAGCGGGAAATACTTTTGCGGCAGCAGCGCGAAAAACTCGCGCACGGTTTTCGGCTGGTTCGCGTTTGTTTTGGAATTGGCAGCGGTTTTATTCGCATTCGTTGAATTTACCGCGTTCGAGTCGGGCGAGTTCAGCGCGTTTGAACTCTCCGGCGCGGAGGCAACGCTTATGTTCCTGGAATCGGTTTGCTTCGCGTTGTCCTCGGCTCGCGTCGCGGCGTTCTGACACGCTGTTGCTGAAGCGATTGCTAAAACGAGCAGCGTCAAAAATTTGAGTTTCATAAATTAAAAAGCCACGCCGTAGAACGCCGAGAAGTAATTGTTGGCGCGTCCGACGTTGCCGAAATTGTAACCGGCGTAAAGAAATTGTTTTTTCGTCACGGCAAGCCCGAAACCGGCGGCGGCATAGCCGAAACGATTTTTGCCGCTCGACCAATCGGCGAGAAAATTCAGCCGCCGCACGACCGGCTGTTCGACGCCGACCATCGCGCCGGTTTTCGTTCCGAAGCTTTGTTTCGCACCGACGATTTGATAAAAGCCGCCGGTTAAGCGCGTTCCGCGCGATGGTTTGACAATCTTGCTGACGTTGCTGTAAACCATTCCGAAAACGCGGTCGCCCGCCGATTTGTCGAGCGGCACGAACGCCCACGCGCCGGTCGAAACGCCAACGCCGTATTTTTCGTTCGTGTACGCTTTCCATTTGACGTTCGGCTGGATTTCCTTCGGCGAAGTTTTACTGCCGTTGCGCGTGATAAAAAAGTTCGTGCCGATTTCGACGTTCTTCTTTAAACCGTAATTCATACGGTAGCCGTAAGAGCGAAAACCGCCGCGCTCGTTGGGACCGAAATGCGACAGAAAATCGAATTCGAGATAAGCGGTTTTTTCTGCCACGACATCGGTCGAAGGAACATTGAAAATCGTTGTCTGTGCCGAAACAATGTTCACGACACCTATAAGAAGTAAAACGGCGCACGGTAAAGCGAGCGATTTATTAACCAATCGTTGCTGCATAAAATTCTCTCCTTGAAATTTCATACAAGATAAACCTTTTTCTGCGAATCGTAAAGCGTTATTTTTCGATTAACGATTCGTTCGGTTTAGCTTCGATACGTTTCAACCTGATTGATTAACCGAACAAACTCGGCTGTTCGTCGTCTTCCTCGTTCCCGAAACCTTCGGGCGACCATTGATAATTTTTCAAATCGCATCTGCCTTTCTGATCGAATGCAATGCCTTCGGCTTCGAGAATTTGCTGCTGCAAATTAACCGGCACGGTCATTTTTCCGGTCGAACACGCGCCCTGCGAATTGATGACGCGCTGCCACGGCGTCTCCTTTGTATCCGCGCCGTGCATCACAAAGCCAACGGTTCGCGGCGTGTAACCCGCGCCCAAAATCGCGGCGATTTGCCCGTAAGTCATCACGCGCCCGACGGGAATTTGCCGGACGATTTCATAAACGCGCTCGCGGTATTTACTGTCGTTAACTTGATTATCACTCATTTTATTTGCGTCCTAATTTTCTTTTCAGTGTGCTGGTAAATTTATCAATCTCGCTGACGCGCAAAAGTTTGGCGACGATGAAAAACGTGATGCCGCCGAGCGCGATTGGCACAAAGGTTTCGATGAGTTTAACGGTTAAAGTTTTTGCGCCGAGCAAGTTGGTCAGGAAATTATAACTGAAATAACAAACCGCCGACATTGCCGCCGAAGCCATGGCGATTTTTATGAAAGAAGCGATGATTTCTCGCCCGTTCAAACCGGCGATGCGTTTTCGCATCAACAAGGCAAGCGCGAAAAAATTCACCAGCGCGACGCTCGATGTCGCCAGTGCTACGCCGACGTGACCGAGATTATACTGTGCCAGCAAATCGCGGAAAAAATAACTCGCCAACGCGTTAACGGCGATGGAACACAGCGCAATAATCATCGGCGTTTTCGCATCGTTCAAGGCGTAAAATGCCGGCGAGAGAACTTTGATTGCGGCATAACCGGTCAGCCCGAGCGAATATCCGGCGAGCGCGTAAGCCGTCATCGGCACGTCAGCTTCGCCGAATGAACCGCCGTGCGAATAAATCAGGCGAATAATCGGTTTGCCCAGCACAATCAAACCGCAGGCTGACGGCAAAGTCATCAGAAAAACCAGTTTCAGGGACGACGAAAGCGTGTTGCGAAAATCATCGAATCTTTCTTCGCTCGCCATTCTCGACAAAACCGGCACCGACGCAATGCCGATTGCCACGCCGAACACGCCAATCGGAAACTGCATCAGGCGAAAGGCGTAACCGAGCCAGGAAATTCCGCCGTTAATATCGGAAACGAAAAACGTATTGACCAGCACGTTGATTTGCACGGCGGACGTGCCGATAATCGCCGGTCCCATTAACCGCATCACTTTGCGAACGCCTTCGTCGGCGAAACTTAAAACCGGTACAAAGCGAAAGCCGACTTTCAAAAGCGACGGCACCTGCATCAAAAACTGCGCCGCGCCGCCGATTAAAGTCCCGATCGCCATACCGATAATCGCCCACTGCGCGGCTGATTCGGGAACGGCGATTTTGTCCGAAGATTTTATCCAGCCGCCGCCTGACAGCCAGTAAGCCGTTCCAAGTCCGACGAAGATCGAAACGATGTTGAAAACCGTCGAAGCCGATGCGGGAACGCCGAAAATTCCTTTCGTATTCAAAACGCCCATCGCCACGGCAGCGAGCGCGACGAGCAAAATAAACGGAAACATTATCTGCGTCAGCGTCGCGGCGAGCGCGGCTTTTTCCGGCGAGAATCCGTCGGCGATGAGATTGACAAACTGCCGCGAAAATAAAATCCCGATAATCGTGATGACGCTTAAAACGACGGCTAAAGCATTCATCACGAGACTCGCCAACCGCCACGCTTCGGCTTCGCTTCGATTGATTTGATAATCGGTGAAAACTTTAACGAACGCGGCGGAAAGCGCGCCTTCGGCAAACAAATCGCGCAGCACATTCGGAATACGAAACGCGACCTGATAAGCGTCGTTCAAAAATCCCGCGCCGAAGTAATAAGCGAAAACCTGTTCGCGCACCAAACCGAGAACACGCGAAAACATTACGGCAATTGAAACAATGCCCGCGCTTCGGGCAACGCTGGTTTGTTTGGTATGAAGTTTCCCGGTTTGTTCTTCGCCGGTTGCGGGTTCGGCAAGCAGTTCGGCGGTTTCTTCGGTTTGGTCTTTTTCCTGCATCAATTTAAAGTGCGTTTTTCGCAAACGTGAATTATCTTACTCTTTCGGGCAAAAAGAAAGGAAGCAAGAGTTTTCCTGCTTCCTTTGACGATTTTAATTTTTATGAGTTTTATTCTTCGTTAACTCGTGCCCGCGAATCGGGATAAGTGATGCGCGTTGTAGCGAGGCGCGCGTCGAGCGGGATTTCGTTATAGACCATCGGAACCGCGCCGCCCATTTGTCCTTGAATCAATGACACGAGCGAATTTTGGAAAGCGCGGAAACGCTGAACGCCGCCGCGATTGTTAAAAATCACGAACAGCAGTTTGCCGTTTTTCGTTTGAATCTCGCCCGCCAGACTGCTCACGCCGCCGTCGGTATTCGCCATCGTGCCGGTTTTGCCGACAACGCTGCCGCGCGCAAAATCCGAATCGAAACGTCCTTCGAGTGTTCCTTTATCAATTCCGGCAACCGGCATAATATCGGTGAAATTCAACTTGTTCTTCGCCAGCTCATTTCTAAAAGTTCTGAGCAATTTCATCATCGCTCGCGGCGTGACGCGGTTTTGTCCGAGTCCGCTCGCCGTTTGAATATAAAATTCTTCGGGCGCGATTGAAGCGTTTTGCTGAACGATTTTAGCGACGGCATACGGTCCGCCGAGCATATCGCCGAGCCGTTCCGATAAAAAGTTATTTGAATAACACAGGGTTACTTTCAAAATCTCGCGCATCGTCGCCGATTCGTGCGAAAAGATGAGTTTCGCGTTCGTCGGAAGTGCCTGAACATAAACGCCGCCGGTGAACGTCACGCTCGGAACTGAAACGGCGGCTTTTTTGGAAGTAATTAAATAATTATTCCAGGCGCGGGTTGCCGCTGCCGGACGTTTTGCCGAATTCATCACCGCCGACAGCGCGTTGCCGGATTGCTGTGCTTGCATCGAATAATTCATCGCGAAATTATCGGTGACGATTAAATCGCCGGTAATGCTGCGAACACCCAAACGATTCAATTCACCGGCGACGATGACGGCGTGTTCGTAATTGAACATCGGGTCGCGTCCCGACACATACAAGTTGCCGTAAAGCGTTCCGGTCGTCTGGTCTAGCTGTCCGTCCGTCCAAAAGCTCGTCGGAAAACGGTATTCGGGTCCGAAAGTTTTCAGCACGGCGTAAGCCGTAGCAATCTTAACGTTAGAAGCCGGATTAAAAGGAAAATTCGAATAGCTGTCAAGAACGACGCTGCCTTCCATACTTTCGACCAAAATGCCCGAATAACCCGGAATAGCAACGTCCGCTAAAACCGGAAACGACGTTTTGCGCGGCACGACATTCGTTGTCGTCGGCAACGAATCGCCGATTTTCTTCACGAGCGGCGTTGCGGCGGCTTGCGGCTTGGGATTTGTTGGCTGCGAAGAATTGGTTTTGTCGGTCTGGACGACAATCGGTTGCAAAAGAGGTTTTTGCGGCGGATTAGTCGGTTTCGTCGAAACCTGCCCGAAAGCGGAAACGGTTGAACCAACCAAAAAGGTAAAGATGACACCGAGCCACACAGATTTATTCTTGATAAAAAGATTCATAATTTTTTCTATTTTGGCGTTGCGGTAGGCTTTCGATAGAAAGGCTGAATGTATTGTAACATATCAACCGCTATCCGTTTCAAGCACTAAAAACTTTTCCAGCCTCGCGCTTTTCCAAAACGTGCGTTTTGATGTTTTCGTTCAAGATTTAGATGCAAGTATTTAGAAACGCTTATGGAAACGACTCTATTTACTTATACGTTAGAAACGACTAAAAGGAAAGTTTTTTGCGAAAATTTTTGACGGTATTATTTACAAGCCGTCTAAAAACCAATTTTGACGATTCGGAGGCGGGCTATCGTCTTCGTTCGCTTGAATGCGCGGCTCGGTAACTTTAGAAGTCCTTTTCGTGTTTCTACGCATTTTTCGCAGGAAAAAATTACAGTTTCCGCAAAAGTTCGCGCAGCCGCGCCGCGCGTTTCGCAATCCCGAATCTGACGGTTTCGTTTCCCAAGTCAAGAACCTGTGTCGTCACGCCCAAAACTTCGCCGGTTTTCAGGCTGAAAATTGGCGCGCCGCTGTTGCCCGGCATTAAAGTCAAATCCGAAACGATGTCTTCGCCTTTATCAATCATCGAAACTGTGCCGATCGAATTAAACGGAAATTCATACGCGCCGTAATAACCGACCGAGAGAACTTCTTCGCCAATCGGCGGCAGATTTTCGGCGAGAACGAGCGTTTTGATTTGAGCAAACTTTTGATTTTTCTGAAGGGCGTTGCGGTCAAAACGATATATCGCCAAATCGCTTTTGTCGTCGGACGCGGCGATTTCAACCGGGAATTGAATGATTTCGCCGGTGTCGAACTTTTTCCAGGCGATAATAGTAGATGAATTTTTCTCGAATTTTTCGAGCATCTCGACGGCTTTCGTTTGAACGTGCGCGGCGGAAGCAATTAAGTTTTCGCCGATGAGAAAACCAGTGCCGACGGAAAATCTTTTTTCAGAATCTCTGCCTTTGACATTAATCGAAATACAAAAAACCGAATCGTTGAGCCGTGCAATCAATTCATTTCGATTCAATTTCTGAACGATTTCGCCGGAAGTTGGGTTATTGTTTTGCGGCGCGCAGGCAGGCGGGAAAAAACTCAGACAAATCAGGCACAAAAAAAATCGGCAGCGTGGTTTCATTCAGGGAGCAAGAAGCGTAAAAGGATAAAACGGCAGATTTCGCAAAACAAAAAACGCCGCCGCCAAAATTAAAAATCCGTAAAGCGAAGCGGGCGGAAAAATCCGCCACGACAGTCCGCGCCCGCGCCCGACAATCAAAACGAGCGAAACTAATATAAATCCGATTAAAAAAGCGAAAACGGGCAGCAGTGCGTTGTAATGAAGCGCGGTCAAAACGTCGCCGTGAAACAGCGCGTGAAACCCGCGCGTCAAACCGCAGCCCGGACAATGAATGCCCGTTAATTGAAAAAGCGGACAAACGGGGAAAAATCCGGCAGTTGTCGGGTTGAAACAAGCGACAATGAACGCGCCCGCGCCAATGACTAAAATTCCCGCGCCCGCGAAAATTCTTTCAATCATCGAAGACTTGATGGGCGGAAAAGTATCTTCCATAGTGCCGATTAAAAACCTCTCAAGGTTCGCAGATTCTCGATAATCGGCAACAGGCTTTTCGACTTTTCAATATCCGAGCCGATTTTTTCGGCGGTTTTAACCAGTTCTTCGACCTGCGCCGCGACCGGCTCAGAAATTCCTATTGGCTGCTTTGTGCGGAGTTGGTTTATTTCTGCAATACTCGCTTGTATTTTTTCATTGCCGTCAATCTGAGCCTTTAGCTTTCCTAAAATCGTTCCCAATCTGAAAGACCAAATTATATTATCGTTGACTTCCAAACGGCTTTCTAATTTTGATTGTAATTCTGTGAGAAGGACGGTTGAATCGTCGTTCAGCGAATACTGTTTCGCGCCGCCGCTGTCCGTAGACACCAAATCCCTATCGCCCTGAATAGTTCTGACATTTCCTTGAACGCCTTTGAACTCTATCGGCGCGTCACTTGTTCTCAATGGCTTTGCTTTTGTCGTCGCGTCAGATTTTGACGGCGTTGATTTCGTCGCAATTTCTTCCTTCTCACTTTTAGCGGTTAAGAGCGCATTGAGTTTTCTAATGATTTCCGTTTCTTCCGTCCAATCCCGACGTAAAGTTCCTCGAACATCGTCAAGATGATTTTTGCTTATTGTTTGAGTTTCTTTCGTCTGCGAAAGTTCATAGCCGATTTGGGTGAACGTCATTGGCAACACGAAATTATACACAAGAACTCCATTGATTCTAACCGGCTGACCTTCCAGCTTTGTCGGCGCGAATAGAGCCGTCATCGCCGCTTGTTCAGAGGCTTGGCGAAGCAAAGGATGACCGGAAATGGCGGTTGCCGAAACGACTTTGCCGTTTTCATCAATTGTTACCTTCACGGTAACCGCGCCGCTGGCATTAACGGCAATCGCCGCTTTCGGAAATGTCGGTTTCGGCAAACTCGTCGCTTTGCCGTTCAGCACGCCGCCGGAAATCGTCTTCGGCGCGTTAGTCGGCTTTTCCTGCGCTGAGATGTTCAATAAACCGAAACTCAAAATTAAAATGAAGAAAAACTTATTTCGCATCGTTGCTCCTTTTGAAATGTGATTCAGATTATAAAACAGAATTGCCGAAAATGTAACCGATTCTCAGCCGCCCACCGTCTGCCTAATCTGGTGGGTGATTTAAGATAAAATCTCGTCTGTTGCGAAACTCGACATTTCCGACTAATCTTTGAAACGATTGAATCAGAGGTCAAATTCCACTATGATTGATTTCAAGCGTTACCTGCCGCCGATAACCGACGTTGAAATTATTGCCAGACGTTTTTCGATTCGGGACATCGAGATTTTGCGGAGCAAATACGGCGGCAGAAATTGGCGCAAGTTGAAAGGCGCGGCTGACGTAGAATTGCATGACGGTTCGATTCGCCGCGCTGAACTACATTGGTATGAATGTCACGGCATCGGGAAACGCGACTTAAAAATTAAACGCTGGCTGGACTAACAAAATATGAAAATCATCGGTTACGCCTTATGTTTGAACAACGCCGATTACGAAGCGTCTTTGGACGTGCGAAAAATTTATCCGATAGTCGAACCGGAGAAAAACGATACGGTCGAAGGATTCGTCAGAATCATTGACGAATCGGGCGAAGATTATCTGTATGCCGATAAAAGATTCGCCGTCGTTAATTTGCCGCCGCAAATCGAAAGAGAAATAAAAAAATCGCTCGCACTCGCCTGAAAACTCTAATCAGCCATTTGCATAAACAGCGCGTCAATCGCAATTTTGCGGTTAAGGTTGACGGCAAACTGCTCGCGCAGAGTTTCTATTTCCGACAGCCACGCGGAAAGTTTTTTGCTTTCGGCGCGTTCGGCGAGTCTTTTCAAATCATTTGCCAAATCAACATTGACTAAAATCTTCGCGTCTGCCGCCGCTCGCATCGTCCAAAGGTCGTGAATCAGAGTTTGCAGAATGTCGAGTTTCGTTTCAAAACTGTCTTTGTTTTTCGCGTCGTTCATTTCTTCGCCGATGCGGAGCAGTTCGGCGCGATTTTCTTTGATCAAGATGCTTTCCAAAATTTTCAGCATCGCATCGCGGCTCGCGCGAAATTTTTCCAAATCCGTTTCAAGCGCGTGTCCGAGACTTCCGCTTGAAAGTCTGGCTAAAAGCGCGGCATCTTCGGAGATGAAATTTTTATTTTTCGATAAATAATTTTCGATTTCCCGAGTTTCAATCGGCGCGAACCTGAGCATCTGACAGCGCGAGCGAATCGTCGGCAGCAGCGCGTCGGGACGCGATGAGATTAAAAAAATATGCGATGCGGCAGTCGGTTCTTCCAGAGTTTTAAGAAGCGCGTTTGATGCCGCGTCGTTCATTTTATCCGCGTCGTCAATAATGAAAAATCTTGCCGCCGCTTCGTATGGGCGAAAGTTCGCTTCGGTTTCGAGTTCACGAATCGCGTCAACCAGAATGTTTTTGCCATACGGAATGACCAAGCCGATGTCCGGGTGTTCGCTGAAAATTACCCGTTTAAAAGCGTCGCGGTCGTCTGATTTCGGAAACGCGAATTTATCGGCGCGGCGGCAGTTGGCGCAAACGTCGCAGGCTTCAGCCGTTTTCGGGTTCTGGCAGGCGAACGACTTTGCCAATTCAAGCGCGAAATGCTTTTTGCCGATGCCGTCCGCGCCCGCGAAAAGCAAAGCGTTCGGTACGCGCCGGTTCGTGAGCAGGCGGCGCAGAACTTCTTTAATCGGATTGTTGCCGATGAGTTTATCGAACATAAAAACTATTGCGCTTTGACTTCAAAACAGGTGTTGGCGATCGTGACGAAATTATCGCTCGATTTAAATCCGTAATCTTCACCATACCACAGCCGCAGCGACCGCGAAGTTTCTTCTAAATCGGTTTGCGAAAGATCGGGAAATTGATTGCGCCATTGCTCGCAGCTGCGCTTTTTGACCGTGCGGCGGACGTAGGAGCGCAAACCGAAAAGTCGGGTGAAAACCGACGGATTCAGCGTTTCGTTGAAATGGTCGGTCATTAAAGGTTTGATGAGAAATTGTCGCAAGTCAACCGTTTCGTTGAATGTCCAAACGCCTTCTTTGAGAATCAAGATTGCCGGTCGCGTCGTGCCGCCGATTTTAATTTCGCGCGCCAAGCCTTGATAAAATTTCAGCCCGGCGTAATTGGCGGCAAGATCGCCGTTGGAATAAACACCGGAGATAAGTGTGCCGTAAAAAGTCCGCTCGGTCATTCGTCCCCAATTGACCGCTTTTCGATTCGCTTCTTCTCTGGTTAATCCTTTCGCCGACGCGCCGTTATAAATTTTGTAATATGTATAGCCCTGCTGAAAAAAATGCGCGATTTTATCCGTTCCGAAATGCGCGCCGTAAATTTTTACGGTCGGGCTAATGGTTAAATAATTCGACGGTTTGACGGCATAAATTGACTTCAAAAAATCGGTTTTGTAACGCGCCGGCTGGTTTCTAAATTCGTGCGAATCCATCCACGTGCCGGAACTCGTAAAAGGCGGAAAACCCGAACCGAGCAGCCTGAAAACTTCACGCGCCAACGCCGCTTCCGAGCGCAGATAGTTAAGCCGCGCCCGTTCTTTTTCGGGTGAGTCGCATTTTGTTTTCTTGACCGTTGTGTTTTCCAGACACGCCCGCCGAGCGGCAATTTCGTCGTTGATTTTAACGACAGCTTTTTTCAGATTACCTTCCGCATATTCTGACACCTCGTCGCCGATGTCGGCGAGCGGTTCGGGCGGCAAATTGTATTGGTCGGTTTCAAAACCGGCAATCGTTTGCGAAAGTAATGCAACACACAGAAATAATCGGATGATATTTTGCCGTCTCATAGAAGCTCGAAATCCAAAGCCGCCGCTCGATTTTTCCTTGCCGAATTTCACGGATTCTGCAATACTGCTTTCGTTAAATTTATAAATAGCGCGGCGGCTGAATCGTTGAAATAATTTTACGCGATTCTTTAGAATCGGAAAACCTTCTCGGACGTTGCTGCGTAAAATCGCGCGAAAAGAGCGTTCATTCAAACCAAAATCATTTGTGAAAGGAGAAAATTATGCGTCGAGCTTTACTAACAATCGCCACGGTGCTGATGTTTTTCGCCGCGTCTGCACACGCGCAGACCGCCGATGAAATCATCGCTAAATACGTCGCCAAAATCGGCGGAATGGAAAAAATTCAGGCAATAAAAACGATGCGCGTCACCGGAAAATTCATCGGCGGCGGCGGATTTGAAGCCGTGACCGTTGACGAAAGCAAGCGTCCGAATATGCAGCGCAGCGAATTTCGCCTTCAGGGAATGACGGGCATCTCCGCTTACGACGGCAAGACGGGCTGGAAAATCGAACCCTGGCAAGGAAAAAAAGATGCCGAATCGTTGAGCGAAGAAGAAATGAAACAGTATCTCGAAAGCGATTTCGACGACGCGCTCATCAATTACAAACAAAAGAATCTGAAAGTCGAATACGTCGGTATGGACGAAGTCGAAGGCACGGATGCTTATAAATTAAAAGTCACATACCCGACCGGCACGGTCAAACATTATTTTATGGACACGGATTATTACGTGCCGATAAAAATCGAAACAAAAAGAACGATTCGCGGCGCGGAAGTCGAGTTTGAAACAATTCTCGGCGATTATAAGGAAGTCGGCGGCGTTTATTACGCCCACTCGATTGAGAACGGCGCGAAAGGCAGTCCGAACCGTTCGGAAGTCGTTCTGGAAAAAATCGAAGTCAACGTTCCGCTCGACGACAGCCGCTTTATGCGACCGACCAACACCGGGCAAACGTCGCCGGTGAAGATGGACGCGAGTATGGAAAAGCCAAGCCAGAAAAAAACCGAAGACGCGACGAAAAAACCGTTGCGGTAATTATCTATTTGTATTTGTAAAATCCAATCTAAAACGAAAATGAAAAATATAATTCGGCTCTCGTGCTTAATTTTAATCGCGGCAATCGGCGCGGCGGCGCAAACGTCCGCCGTCAAATTCGACTCGGAAACCATCTCCGGTTTGGGCGCAAGAAACATCGGTTCAGCGGCGATGAGCGGGCGCGTCGCCGCGCTCGACGCCATTCAGGAAGGCAACCGCGTCACGATTTACGTCGGCGCGGCTTCGGGCGGCGTTTGGAAATCAACGAACGGCGGCACGACTTTCAAACCCGTGTTCGACAAACAAAAAGTTCAATCAATCGGCGCGGTGACGATTGACCCGAAAAATCCGAAAACGGTTTGGGTCGGCACGGGCGAAGCGTGGACGCGCAACTCGGTTTCGGTCGGCGACGGCGTTTATAAATCGGTGGACGGCGGCGATAACTGGACGTATCTCGGACTGAACGAATCGGAGCGTATCGTCAAAATTTTGGTGAATCCGAAAAATTCCGACAATGTTTACGTTTGCGTGACCGGAAAACTCTGGTCTGATTCGGACGAGCGCGGCGTTTATCGCACAAAGGACGGCGGCAAGTCCTGGACGCGAGTTTTGCGCGGCGTGAACGCTTCGACCGGCTGCTCGATGCTTTCGATGGACAAAAACGACCCGGAAACTTTATACGCCGGACTTTGGGATTTTCGCCGCAAAGGCTGGACGTTCCGTTCGGGCGGCGAAAATGAAACGTCGCCGAGCGGCAGCGGGCTTTTCAAAAGCAAAGACGGCGGCGAAACTTGGACGCAGCTTGATGAGAAAAACACGAAAGGTCTGCCGCCGAAACCCTGGGGCAGAGTCGCGGTAACTTCCGCGCCGTCGAAACCGAAAACCGTTTACGCGTCTATCGAAGCCGTCGCGCCGCAAGACGGGCTTTATCGTTCGGACGACGGCGGCGAAAATTGGGTCGCGCTTGACCGCAGCCAGATGATGATTTGGCGACCGTTTTATTTTGCGAATTTAATCGTTG
>CBDUBY010000013.1:0-31398 GCA_965365505.1 uncultured Pyrinomonadaceae bacterium
CGTAAATTTATCAAATCAAATAAAAAAGCAGTCGTTTTTCGACTGCTTTTTTATAAAAATTTTAAGTTTCAATTAATTGAAAATTGCCGTAAAAACTGCTTGTCAAGCAAGTTTGATTCGAAAAAACAGCAATCAGCTTGATCAGTTTCAAATACCGCTTTCTCAGTAATCGCCGGTTATTCGACTAGCATAAAATAATCGGGCGGAAACATTTCCCTTCCCAGTTCCTCGTCCTCAACTATTTTATTAAAATCTTTATTTTCTCTGTCGGAAAAGTCTTTGTCGGCTTCGGGTTCGTGTAAATTATTCTCGAATTTTACGGTTCGCATTTCCGAAGAAAATCCGCAAAAAGGAACAATTGTCGGTAACACTCTGTTTATCGGAAAATCAATTATCTGTGCGCTCATTTTGCCCTCCCTTGTTTATATTGTCAGATTACAATTTCACCTTTGAGAAAAACTTGAGCCGACAAATAAATTCAACTAAATCATCTCAAGCTAATGAAACTTTATTATCCAAATAAAAAGCGATCTGTTTCAATACACCCTGTTATTCGCAGAAGTCAATGGCAATATCCGTGCCTTTTTTTGCACAAACTGATTCGAGCCACGATTATTCTGATTTATCAAACAATTTCAGAAACAACGGGCGGCGATTTTGATTGCACGACTCGTCCGCAGCCGTCTGCGTGAGCGGGCGAGTCAATTTTGTCAGGAAATCCGCCCACTCATACAGGCGTTTCTGACTCATTTATAATTATCCGGCGTAAGGCGCAGTTCCGGCATCAACGATTTTCCAGATTTCCGATTCGGGAACATAGAAAGGCTTTTTCGTAATACAGATTTTCAAAGTTTCCTTTGGTTCGTTGTAAGTGGCTTGCAGTTTGACGCCGAACGGACCTTGCACTTCAACGTCGTCGCCTTCGGGAACATTGATTCCTTCAGCGGCTAAATCCTTTCGTAAATTGACGAGTTCAGGGCGCGTTATTCCGCCGTATTGTTTGCAGTCGGGCATAATAAAAGTCTCCTCGTGTTTGGTGTCAAATGATTTTTAATAATGGCGGCGCGAAAAATAAAGCGCCGCTGAAATTGTTGTGAATATTATTGCTTATCTAAGATTTTTCTTCGTCTTGACAATCGGAACTTCGATTTTGAAATTCGCGTTATAGTCGTATTCTTCCGTTGTCCGCAAAAGACTTTTTCGTTCGCCGTCCTGAAATTCCCTGATTGATTTAACTAATTTACCGGCACGGTCAAACCAGAAACATTCAGTTGAAACATTGGTAAAAGTTCGGTCAGGATAAATGTATTTACGACTTTCGACGGTTTTATACAAATCCGCCGATTGATTATTAACCGTTTCATTTTTGATTAACGATTTGACGATTGAGGTTTCAACTTTCGGTATGATTTCATCTCCATTGCCCGTTCCGCTGCCGATGCCCATACCGGACGGAACAACCGTTTCCCATTCGCCGCCGTTACGCCGGACGAAACTTTTATCTCCGATGTCTATATATTCGGTGCGCTCCGTGCCGCCTGTTGTCCGCTTTTCATAAACGTAGCGATTGCGGTCGGGCGGCAGAACTTCATTAATTGATTTGCTAAAGCCGACCGAAGTTTTGCCTTCGTTATCAAATTCTTCCCGAACGGTAACGATTCGCAGCTTTTTCCCTTCCATCCACTGCTCCGAAAACTTTTTTAATTGGATTAAAGTTTCATCTTCAAAGGACATTTCCTGCCCGAAAACATTTGCAACTAATCCGGCTAAAAAAACCGAGAACAAAACCACACTGATTATTTTGTATCGCATATTATTTTAACGCCTGTAAATTTTCATTTAAGGTTCTCGCCTGCCCTTCAATTTCCGCCACTCGAATGCGAATTTCCTGAACCTTCTCCGCCGGCGCACGCTCGACAAAATTCGCATTCGATAACTGCCCTTTTAATCTCTGCTGTTCAGCTTCGAGTTTGCTCAATTGATTTTCGAGCCGCTGAATTTCCTTTTCAAAATCAATTAAACCTTCGAGCGGCACGGCGATTTCAGCATTGGAAATAACTGCTTTTGCCGACGCTCGCGGCACGTCAAGCACGTCGCTCAAAAGCAATCTTTCGGCACGGGCGAGTTTTAAGATTTGCGCTTCATTGGCTCGAAAGACCGTTTGCAAATCTTCCTTTGCCGCGACGTGAATCGCCGGTTTGTCGCTCGGCTTGATATTCATTTCGGCGCGGATGTTTCGCACCTTTGAAATCAAATCAATTACGGCTTGCATTTCCGATTCGGCTCGTTCGTCAATCATCGAAACGTCACCCGCCGGAAAATCGGCGAGCATAATCGTTTGCGGCGCATTGCGATAAGCAGCGTTGTGCAATTCGTTGGAAACTTCGGGTAATTTATGCCAAAGTTCTTCAGTCAGAAAAGGCATAAACGGATGCAGCAACCGCAGCGCCTGTTCGAGAACCGTTAGAATTCTCGTCCGCGCGGCATCGCGTTTGGTGTTAATTTCTTCGGATGTGATTTCGTCTTTGACGAGTTCGATATACCAATCGCAAAAATCGTCCCAGAAAAAGTGATAAACAATCTGCACGGCTTCGTGAAATTGATATGTTCCGAGTGCTTTATTCAAAGCGACTGCTGTTTTATTCAGCCGCGAAATGATCCATTTATCAGCGAGCGATAAAGTTTCCTTTGGATTGTTGGCGGCGAATTCAGGAACGACTTTATCCAAAAATTCTTCGTCTTCCTCATCAATCTCGACGAGTTCGACGTTTAATTCTTTGACGATTTCTGTGGCTTCGGCTCGCGGATTCAAATACGTGTAATCAACTTGTCCGCCGTCAGAATTCATTAAACAAAATCTGGTCGCGTTCCAAATCTTGTTGGCGAAATTGCGAAACGATTCGACTCGTTCGTCGCGCCACGCGAAATCAACGCCTGTTGACGAACCGGCTAAAGTTATTCGGGTCGCGTCCACGCCGTATTTATCAAAAACATCAAGCGGATCAATGCCGTTCATTTTCGTCTTCGACATTCGCTGCCCGTTTTTGTCCAAAACCGTGCCGTGAATAATCACGTCTTTGAACGGTTTTTCGCCGACGAATTTCAAGCCGGTCATTACCATCCGCGAAACCCAAAGACGAATAATGTCGCGTCCCGTTACCAAAACATCGGTCGGATAAAATGCTTTTAAATCTTCGGTTTCGGTCGTGTCGCCGTCCCAGCCCAGAGTCGAAAACGCCCACAGTGCCGAGGAAAACCACGTATCCAAAACGTCCGCATCCTGCATAATCTTCGCGGTCTTCGACTGTTCCATCGCTTCCTCTTTCGTTCGAGCGACATAGACATTTCCCGCTTCGTCATACCACGCCGGAATTTGATGTCCCCACCAAAGCTGGCGCGAAATCGTCCAATCCTTCAAATTTTCCAGCCACAGCCGATACGCTTTTTCGTGCGGCACTTGCGGCGAAAAATGCGGCGCGCCTTCACGATTTAACAGATCCAAAGCCATATCGCGCATTTCGTCCATTTTGCAAAACCATTGTTCGGACAAAAGCGGCTCGATAACGGTTTTGCAGCGTTCACACGTCGGCAGAACCATTTCGTAGTCGTCAATTTTCTCCAACAAGCCGAGCGTTTCAAATCGTTCAATGACCTTTTCACGCGCCGCGTATCTGTCCAATCCTTCAAAATCCGCGCCCGCCTCAGAGTTCATCGTCGCGTCCTGATTCATTACGTTGAGTTGTTCAAGATTATGACGCAGACCAAGTTCATAATCGTTCGGATCGTGCGCGGGCGTGATTTTGACCGCGCCTGTTCCGAACGTCGCATCAACATAATCATCTGCGACGATTGGAATTTCCCGATTTGTCAAAGGCAGTTCAATCGTCTGCTCGATTAAATCTTTATAGCGTTCGTCGTCAGGATTAACCGCCACCGCCGTGTCGCCGAGCATAGTTTCCGGGCGCGTTGTCGCTACGGTTATTTTTCTGTCCGAACCTTTCACCGGATAGCGCAAATAGAAAAGTTTTCCGTCTTTGCGCGTTTCCTCTTTAACTTCCAAATCCGACAGCACGGTTTTGTCTTTCGGACACCAATTAACAATCCGCTTGCCGCGATAAATCCAGCCTTCTTCGTGAAGGCGCACGAAAACATTTCGCACGGCGAGCGATAAATTTTCATCCATCGTGAACCTCTCGCGCGACCAATCAACCGATAAACCTTCGCGGCGGATTTGATTCTGAATCGTGTCGCCGTATTTTTCTTTCCACGCCCAAACTTTTTCGATAAAAGCCTCGCGCCCGATGTCCTGCGGCGTTTTGTGTTCATCTTTTTTCAACTGCCTGGTGACCATCAGCTGCGTCGAAATTCCTGCGTGGTCAACGCCGACGACGAATAAAGTTCGATAACCCTGCATTCGTTTCCACCTGGTCAAAACGTCCATCAAAGTATGCTGCAAGGCGTGTCCCATATGCAGACTGCCCGTGACGTTCGGCGGCGGAATGACGATTGAAAACGATTCGGCGTGCGGATTCTCGTTAATTTCCGGCGCGAAACAATTATTAGCTTCCCACGTTTGATACAGGGTTTCTTCGGCTTCTTTCGGGTTATATGATTTGGCGATTTCCATAATAAAAAAGTTTCAGGTTTCAGAAATGATAAAACAAAAGCGGCTAGTTTTCATCTGCTTCTAGCGAAAACTAACCGCGTGATTTTCTTTGTAATCAATTAATGCGCTTATTTTTTTCGCTCCATCTGCGCGAGGACTTCGCGGACGATTTGCTTGACGACTTTGTTTGAAAACTTTTCGACCACGCGACTGGCGATAGCTTCGACCAATTCGGGCGACACAACTTTCGGCAGTGCGTTGTTCAAAGTTTCAATGGGCGGCTCTGAAATTTCATCCGCAGCATTTTGAATTTCTTTCAGCGTTTCGTCGTCCGCAGAAAAATCGTCCGGCAAAACAGTTGATTTGGAAATTCCATCTTCTGTTGGCGGAACTTCCAACAAATCAATTTCTTCGAAATCTAATCTTTTTGCGCTTTTCCCTGCGCCGTCAACGGTTCTAAATTCTTCGAGGTCGGCTTTTGATAAAGGCTGCGTTTTTCCCCAATCCTCATCAGGCGAATAACCGGCTGCGGCTTCGGAATTATATGGCGGCTTTAACACCGGCTGGTCGAGGTCTTCGGCGAACGATTGATAAATCGGCGCGGACTCGAACTTGTGAATTTCGTCAATCGGCAGACTTCCGACCTGCGAAGTTTGAATCATCTCGTCGTCCATTCCCGCGTCGCCGAGATTTTTAATCGAATCGTCCGCCGTGTCGAACTCGTCCGACGGATTCATTTCCAAGGTGTCGGCAAAACTACTGATTGGCGCGTCGGGATTTTCAATCGGGCGCAGAAATTCATCTTCATCAATTTTGGCTTCGAGCAATTCGGAAACTTTATCCACCAAAAGGCGGATTGACTGAAACGGTTTGGTAAGAAAATCGTCCGCGCCGACCTGTCGGGCTTTTTCTTCATCGAACGGTTCGAACGAACCGACCAGCAAAATCACCGGAATCCGTTTTGTCTGTTCGTTTTGTTTAATCTTTTCGCAAATCTCATAGCCGTCCAAGCCGGGCATATTAACGTCAGCCAACACCAAATCCGGCGCGACCTCATTAAACTTCTGCATCGCCTCATCGCCGTCACCGACCGCGATGATTTTGATGCCTTCGTTGGCAAACGTCAGGTTCACGACTTTCTGAATCGTCACCGAATCGTCTGCCAGAAGTATTTTGCGTTTTGACACTTGAAAAGTTTTCTCCCTAACAATATAAAAACATAAACACGAAACGACACGAAGCAGAACGGAAAGAATCTTTTGACTTGTTTCGCGCTATTTCGTGTCGTTTTGTGATTTCATCTTCTTACTCTTTTGATTATTTATGATTTGCCTGACTTCTCTGCACGCACATTCGCAGCATCGTTTGCAGTTGCGAAGTCGTAAAAGGTTTCGGCAAAAAAGCGACCGCGCCCGCCGAAAAACTGTCGCTCGAAAGGCGTGGATTCTGTTCCGCCGTCATCATCAGCACAGGAATTTTCATCAATTTTTTTTCCGACTGCATATATCGCACGAGTTCCGTGCCTTGGATATACGGCATCACGACATCAAAAATCGCCGCCGCAAACTGCTCGCCCGATTGCAGCAGTTTATATGCTTCTTTCCCGTCACGCGCCTGGACGACCGTGTAGCCTTCTTTTTCAACTATTGCTTTGACCAGCCGCAGAATTGCCGGGTCGTCGTCGGCTACCAACACTCTGGCTTGTTCGCTCGCTTGTTCTTCGTTCATTGTGTATAGATTCTCAATTTTACTCGTCAGTTTTATACTAGCAGATTTTCCGCCCGTTTTACGAATTCGCCGCCAATTTTGCCGCCAGCCGGATTGCGGCTTGCATACTCGATGCGTCGGCAATGCCTTTGCCGGCAATGTCGAAAGCCGTGCCGTGGTCAACCGAAGTCCGCACGAGCGGCAAGCCGAGCGTGACGTTGACCGACGCGCCGAACGACAAACATTTGACGGCAATCGTCGCCTGGTCGTGATAGCACGCGACGACCGCATCGAATTCGCCTTTAAATCCGCGCAGGAAAATCGTATCGGGCGAATACGCTCCTGAAACATCAATGTCGTATCGTTCGCGGCATTCGTTGATTGCCGGAATAATCTCAGCGGCTTCCTCCGCGCCAAACATTCCGCCTTCCGAGGCGTGCGGATTCAGCCCGGCGACCGCGATTCGCGCGTCGCGTTTCAAAAGTTTGGAAATTTCGCGGTGAGAAAATTTTATTAGTTTAACTAACTTGTCTTTTTTGATTAATTTAATAGCGTCACGAAGACTGACGTGCGTCGAAAGCAAAACGACGCGCAAATCTTCGGCGAAAAAGCTCATCGCAAATTCGCGCGTGCCGGTCAACTCCGCCAAAAATTCCGTGTGTCCCGGATAATTATAACCACCGAGGGCGATAGCTTTTTTACTAATCGGCGCGGTCGCAATCGCGTCTAGTTTTTTATCGCGCCACAAACGGACGGCGGTTTCGATATATTCGGCGGCGGCGCGTCCCGCAACTGCCGAATCTTCGCCAACGATAAATTCGCCGGTCAAATTTTTCAAATCATAGACGGCGATTTGATTCGGAAGCGGTGAAAGGTTTTCCTCGGCTTCAACAAATTCAAGTTTTAACTCCAAATCTCGCGCCGTTTTTTCTAAATGCCTGGCATCACCGATGACGATTGGCGAACAAACACTTTTCAAACTTTCATCCGCCAACGCTTTGAGGGTAATTTCCGCGCCGATGCCGGCGGCATCGCCCATCGTAATGCCGACTCGCGGCAATGCCGAAGCCGTCCGAATCGTTCGTTGATTTAATTCACTATTCACACGCATTATTTTATTTTCCCAAACTCACTAAAAGCAAAAAGCAAAAGTAAGGAAACAATTCCGCACTTTTGCCTTTTTACTTTTTACTTTTTACTTTCTAGTCCGCCTGTCGTCGAATAAACGTCGGAACATTTATATCTTCCCTATTCGCGTCCTGTGAATTATACGGCTGACCGCCGAAGTTAGCGACGGCGTGCGTGGCAACTTCCGGCGCAGTTGTCTGCGGCATCGTCATCTGCTTGCCGTCAAAGCCGGTGGCGATGACTGTAATTTTCACCGAGTCGTTCATTTCTTCGTCAAAAACCGTCCCGAAAATAATGTTCGCATCTTCGTGTGCTTCTTCGTGAATCAGGGAAATCGCTTCTTCGATTTCGTCGAGCGGCATATTTTTTGAACCTGTGATGTTGATGAGCGCACCTTTCGCGCCCTTAATTGAATTTTCCTCCAGAAGTTTGGAGTCAATCGCCGCCTTCATCGCTTTAACAGCCGCGCCGTCGCCTGTGCCGTGTCCGATGCCCATCAATGCCACGCCCATTCCCTGCATTACCGATTTCACGTCGGCAAAATCAAGATTGATAATGCCTGAAACGGTGATTAAGTCAGATATTCCCTGAACGGCTTGCAGCAAAATTTCGTCGGCGCGGCGGAACGCCTCCATAATGGAAATTTTTTCTTCGACTTCTTTTAACTTGGAATTTGGAATTGTGATAATCGTATCCACGCAGCCGCGCAAATCAGCCAAACCTTCGTCGGCTTGCCGCATACGCTTTTTGCCCTCAACATTGAACGGCTTGGTCACGACGGCGACGGTTAACGCGCCGAGTTCGATGGCGAGCGCGGCAATCACCGGCGCGGCTCCGGTTCCTGTTCCGCCGCCCAATCCGGTGGTCACAAAAACCATATCTGCGCCCTGCAGAACATCTATAATTTTTTCCGTGTCTTCAATCGCTGCCTTGCGTCCGATTTCAGGATTCGCGCCCGCGCCGAGTCCGCGCGTCAACTCGCTGCCGAGTTGAATTTTCACCGGAGCCTGCGAATCGTTCAACGCCTGCAAGTCCGTGTTCACGACGATAAAATCAACGCCCTTGATGCCCGCCTCAATCATTCGATTGACCGCGTTGCTGCCGCCGCCGCCGACACCGATGACAATGATTTTCGCGCCCGTGATTGGCGGCTCGTCTATAAAGATGTTTAGCTTATTATTTTTCATTAGAAGACCGTCCGTTATGTATAAATTATGTATAAATGCCTAAATTTTACCGCTTGGAATGTGCCGAGGGTGAAACTTCGAGAAAATTTCGGATTCAACAATATATTGTATCTCTGGCGAACAAGGATACAATGATTTGCGATGAAAAATCCAGCCCAGATGTTACAATTACCTAAATTTCTCTCGAAAATTTTCAAACCACTCGGCAACTTTTCTGCCTGTTGACCTTCCGCCGGTCGAATGCTGCCTGATTTGCGAGCGCATCGAAGCTAATGCCAAACCGCCCACCGTCGCCCATTCGGGATTTTGCACTTCTTCAAGCAATCCTCCGAAGTCTTTTTCCTCCAAAAATCCGAGTCTCGTCGGCGCGTCGAAAACCTGTTCGGCAATCTCGACCATCCCGCGATTTAGAGAACCGCCGCCCGTCAAAACCACGCCGCTCGAAATCTGACCGCGCGCGTTAAAAACTTCCTGCGCGACGTGCTGAAGAAGCTCGACGGCGCGCGGCTGCATAATGTCGCATAAAATTTCCTTAGACAGTTGGCGCGTTTCCTGTCTGCCGACCGGAGTGACTTCGATAATGCTCTGGCGTTCCGTTTCGTCCATCAAAAACCCGGCGACGCAGCCGTAAAAATGTTTGATTTTCGTCGCCTCTGGAATTGAAACTCTTAAACCGTGCGCGATGTCTTTCGTAAAATGCATTCCGCCGAACGGAAAAACCATCGTGTGCTGCACCGCGCCGCGCCCAAAGATCATCAGGCTCGTTACTTCCGCGCCGATGTTAACTAATGCGCAGCCGTATTCCTTATCGTCGTCGCTCAAAGTGCTGTTCGCCGCCGCGAGCGGTTCGAGCATCATACTCTCGATCTCCAAATTCGCCCGATGAACTGCCTTGACGACATTTTGCTTGCCCGCGCTCGGACTTGAAATAACGTGAATCCGGCTTTCTAATCTTGCGCCGCGCATTCCAATCGGCTCGATAATTCCGTCCTGCCCGTCAATAATAAATTCCTGCGGCAGACGGTCAACGATTTCCCAACCGGCTGGAAGTTGCATCGCGCTGGCTGATTCAACGGCGCGTTCGACATCTTCGGTCGAAATTTCACGTCCTGCGCCCGCGACGGCGACGACACCGCTTTTATTTTCGCCGCGCAAATGTTCGCCCGAAAGGTTGATTGTCGCCGATTGAATTTCTAAACCGCTGATGCGCTCGGCTTCTTCGACAGCTTTGCGAATTGATTCGGCAACCGTGTCGGTCGCTGTCACGATGCCGCGCCGCAAACCACGCGATTCGGCTTGTCCGATGCCGACGATGTTCATCTTGCCGCCGTCTGAAGGCTCGCCGATAATGCAACGAACTTTACTCGTTCCGATGTCTAAACCGACTGCTTGTATTTCACGATTCATTCGTTTTTTAGTGGTCGGTAGTCGGTGGTGAGCAGTCAGAAATTTCAACTGACCACTGACCACTGACCACTGTTGCCTATAACTTTTCCCGAAACGCCAATCGCTCGCTGCTGCTGCTTACGTCAATTGATTTGACTTCTCTGCCGCGTCCGGCGATTTTTTCCAAGCCAGACTTCAAACGATTTTTGTAATTTTCATTCGATAAAATAATCGTCACCGTTTCGCCCGAATCTTGAACAATCGCTTGCGGCTCACGCAAATCAGCGAGGTTGACGGCGTTGACGCGCTTGGCGAGTTCGTAATCCTGCCATTCAATTATCATTTTCAAATAAATTTTTATGCGCTCGCGATTGTCTTTTGCCGCCTTATCATTCTTCGCTTCGTCCCAACCGCGCAGCACGAACGGCGGGCGAGTTTCATCTTTGCCAACTTCGCCGATAATTACCGCGTCGTCGTCCGCCCAAAAATCGCCGTTGTCCAATCTAACGACCGCTTTCGGAATGCGCTCGGTCACATTGACGCGCAAACCGTCGGGCAGCACGCGCGAAACGACCGCTGTTTTGATTAAAGTGATTTTCTCAACCTCGGTTTTAATTGCTTTCAAATCGGAATTCCAAACGCCGGATTTTTCCGAGTAGTGGCGAGCGATTCGTTCGATGTCGTCTTTTGAACCGCGACTTACACCGCGCACGTCAATTTGTTTGACATCAAAAAAAGCCGAAGCCGTCGCCGTTCGATAACCCATAAACGTCAAAAATCCCAAACAGAATAAAATGCCGACGATAAAAAACAGCGGGACGAAAATGTTCGTCAAAGCTCCCGAATATTTTTTGCCAGCCGTCGTCCGGCGCGGACGTTTCGCCGCCGTGTTTGTTTTGCGTGCCGTTCCTCGCTTTTGTATTGCCATAATTCTTTAATTTTTGCCGCAGAGAAAACAGAGCAAAGCAACAGACTTGTTATTAAAACCGACAGCTAATTTTCATCTGTCACTCAATCTGCCAAACTTAGATTTTCTCTCAAACCTCTGCGGCTAAATTTTCTTCAAGTTTTCCAAAATCTCATCGGAAAGCCGCGTAATGCTTCCCGCGCCGAGCGTGATAACCAAATCGCCGGACTGTAAATTTTCCGCCACCCGCGCCGCCGCAGATTCGATGTCGCCGATGTAATTGACGTTTTTGTGTCCGAACTCGCTGATTTTTCCCGCCAGAATCTCCGCCGTCACATTTTCAATCGGCGGTTCGCTCGCCGCGTAAATATCGAGCAGATAAAGCACGTCGGCATTGTTAAAACAACGAGCGAAATCTTCCATTAATTCATTTGTTCGGGTATAGCGATGCGGCTGAAAAACGACAACTGTTCGTTGACCGCCCGAACCGTTTTTCGCTGCCGCGAGCGTCGCTGTAATTTCCGTCGGATGATGTCCGTAATCGTCAACCACCAAGATGCCGTTTGCCTCGCCTTTGAACTGAAAACGCCGGTTCGCATTTTTAAAATGAGCGAATGCCGAAGCAATTTTTTCAAACTCGATACCGAGTTCGAGCGCGACGGTCGTTGCCGCCAAAGCGTTATAGATATTATGCTTGCCGGGAACGGGCAAGTTTATTTCGCCCAGAACTTCCGCGCCTTTCCAGACGGTAAAAGTAGAACCGAAGCGGTTGTTATAAACGATATTGTGCGCTGAAACGTCGGCTTGCGCCGTGAATCCGTAAGTCACGCGGCGACGTTTGATTGCCGGAATAATCGCCTGCACATTCGGGTCGTCGAGACACAAAATACACGCGCCGTAAAAAGGAACTTTATTGACGAAATCGGTAAAACACTGCGTCACGTCTTCCATTCCTTTGTAAGATTCCATATGTTCGCGGTCAATGTTCGTAACGACGCAAATCGTCGGGCTTAACATCAAAAACGAACGGTCGCTTTCGTCGGCTTCGATGACAAACCAATCGCTTGTTCCCAATCTGGCGTTCGACCCCAAAGTATCAACTACGCCGCCGACAATTGTCGTCGGGTCAACGCCTGCGTGCCCGAGAACCGTTGCTACCATCGAAGTCGTCGAAGTCTTGCCGTGCGAACCGGAAATGCCGACCGAATACGGCTTCAAAGTCATCAATTCCGCCAGCATTTCGGCGCGCGCGATAACCGGAATTTTCTTTTCTCTCGCATAAATTATTTCCGGGTTGTCGTCCTTCACAGCTGACGAATAAACGACCACCTGCGCGTCTGCAACGTTTTCCGCCGCGTGTCCCTCATAAATCGTCGCGCCAAGTTTTTCAAGGCGATCGGTGTTTTTCGACTTTCGCAAATCCGAGCCGGAAACTTTGAATTCGAGATTGCACAAAACTTCGGCAATGCCGGACATACCGATGCCGCCGATGCCGATGAAATGAATTTTTTTAACGTGCCTGAACATTTAGTTTTTCAATCAAATCAACTGTTACTTGTGCTGCGTCCGCCCGCGCTAATTTCTTGGCGGCAGTTCCCATCGCTGAAATCGTTTCCGGCGAATTTATCAAATCGTTAATTTCCTTTGCCAGATTTTCCGCGCTCAAATCTCTTTGCAAAATCATTCGCGCCGCGCCAGCCGACTGCAGTGCCTCGGCGTTTTTTCGCTGATGGTCGTCGGCGGCAGTCGGCAGCGGAATCAGCATCGCGGCTTTTCCAGCCGCCGCAATCTCCGCGCAGCTTGTCGCTCCGGCGCGGCAAATTATCAAATCCGTTTTCGCAAACTCGGCGACCATATCCGAGATATACGGTTGCACCACCGCATTGCCCCAACCGGCGCGGTTGTATAATTCCCTGATATTTTCAAAATCTCCTTCGCCCGTCTGATGCACGATGTTCAATTTATCGTACGGCAAAAGCGCGAGCGCATCAGCCAGCGTATTGTTAATCATTCTCGCGCCTTGCGAACCGCCGAAAACCAGCAGATTCATTTTTTCGCCGCGCGATTTCGGCTCGATTTCAAAAAACTCCTGACGAACCGGATTGCCCGTCACCATTCCCTTTTTGCCGAAATACGGCAACGCTTCATCAAACGTCAAAGCCGCCTTCGTAACGAACGGCGCAAGTCTGCGATTGGTAAAACCGGGCAGCGCGTTCGAGTCCATCACGAGCGTCGGAACACGCATCAAACTCGCCATCAAAAGCACCGGACCCGAAACATAACCGCCCGCGCCAACGACCGCATCAGGTTGAAAATTTTTGATAATCTGCCTCGCTTCAAGAAAACTTTTCGGCAAAATAAACAAGCCTTTCAATTTCCCCATCAGCCCGACGTTTTTCAAACCCTGACTGTTTATCAAAGATAATTCAAATCCGTTTGCCGGAACGATTTTGGTTTCCAAACCGCGACTCGTTCCGACAAATAAAACTTTCGATTCCGAATCGCGCCTGAGAATCTCTTTGGCGACGGCGATGCCCGGATAAATATGTCCGCCCGTTCCGCCGGCGGCGATAATTACTTTCATTTCAAGCCTGTCTGACCGCGCCGCCGTCGAACAACTTTTTCCGCGTCGGCGCGCTCACGCGTTCCCGCGTATTGCGACAGATTCAACAAAATTCCGACGGCAAACAGCGTGACTAAAATCGAAGAACCGCCGTAGGAAATAAACGGCAGCGGAATTCCTTTCGCGGGCAAAATCGAAATCACGACCGAGATATTAAAAAGTGCCTGCACGACGATTCCCGTAATAATGCCGATTCCCAAAAGCATTCCGAAGCGGTCGGGCGCAAGCAGCGCGGCGCGCGTTCCGCGCCACAACAGCAGTCCGAACGCGATGACGACGGCGAGCGTTCCGATTAAACCTAATTCCTCGCCGACGACCGCGAAGATAAAATCCGAATACGGGTAAGGCAAATAAAAAAGCTTCTGCTGACCTTTGGCGAAACCTTCGCCGAAAATTCCGCCCGAGCCGATGGCGTATAAACCTTGCACAACTTGATAACTGCCGTCAGCGGAATTCTCCCAGGGATCGAGAAATGCAAACAATCTCTTCATTCGCCACGGCGACAAAATCAAAGCCGCCACACCGACCACGAAAAGGCTGCCGACGGTCAAAACGATGTGCATCCATTTTGCGCCCGCTGCAAAATACACGGCGACGAAAACCGCGCATAAAACCATCGTCGTTCCCAAATCCGGCTCAAGCATAATCAACGCGCCGAATACGCCGAGAACGCCCGCGCAAGGCAAAACCGTTTCCTTCAAATCGCCAATGAGCTTTTCATTTTTCGTTAAAAAATAAGCGAGAAAAACCGGCAGAGCGATTTTTGCAATTTCCGACGGCTGAAACGAAACGCCGGGAAAACGTATCCAACGCCGCGCGCCGTTGATCGCCGGAAAACCGAAAACTGCCAACAGCAAAATCACCGTCACAATCAAAATTCCATAAACAACTCGCACGTCCTGATACCAGCGATAATCAATTTTGCTCGTCGCATACATCACCATTAAACCGGCGAGCGTGAAGCCGAACTGTTTGAAAAAATACGTGAACTGGCTCGCGCCTTCGGTTTCCTTGAGCGCAATCATCGCCGAAGCCGAATAAACCATCACCGCGCCGAACAGTGCGAGTCCGGCGGCAATTACAAATAAAAACCAATCTATTCTGAGTTTTTTCATTTTCGATTTTAGATTTGCGATTTGCGCTCTGACTTTCCGTTTAATCGCAAAACCGAGCCCTTAAAAACCTTTCCCCGTTCCTCGAAACTCCTAAACATATCAAAACTCGCACACGCGGGCGCGAGCAAAACCGCATCACCGCCTTGGGCATTTTCGTAACCTTTAATAACCGCGTCGTTCATATCGTCGGCGCGAATTATTTCCGCGTAATTTTTCAATTGCTTTTCGATATTATTCGCGTCTTCGCCGATTAAAATTAAGCAACGGACGTTCGACTTTATCAATTCGGCGAGCGGCTGATACGGCGCGTTTTTTCCGCGTCCGCCTAAAATCAAATTTATTTTTCCGTCCTCTTCGCTCAACGCTTCGACGGCTTTCAAAGTCGCGTCAACCGAAGTCGCCTTTGAATCGTTGTAAAATTTCACGCCTTCGATTTCGGCGACAAACTCTATGCGATGCTCAACGCCTTTAAAATTTTTCACCGTTTCGCGCATCGAATCCGGCGCCGCACCGCACGCTAAACCGGCTGCCAAACTCGCCAAAACATTTTCGACGTTGTGCAGCCCGCGCAGAAAAATTTCATCGCGTGTTGTCAAAACTTTCTCTTTGCCGTTCGCGCGGCAAACAAGGTCGCGCCCACGCAAAAACAAACCGCTCTCCAATTCTTTTTTTACCGAAAACAAATTCACGTGCGCTTTTAAATTCTCCGACCAACTTAATGTAATTTTGTCGTCAGCATTTAGAATCGCCGCATCTTCCGCCGTCTGATTCATAAAAAGCCGATGTTTCGCCGCCGCGTAATCCGAGAAAAAATCGTAACGATCCAGATGGTTCGGCGTGACGTTCAAAGCGACGGCAATGTTCGGGCGAAAATTCTTTATCGTTTCAAGCTGAAAGCTCGAAAGCTCGCACACCGTCCAACTCGCGTCCGTCGAACTGTCAATCAAATCAACAAGCGGCGTTCCGATATTGCCGCCGACCTGCGTCTCAATTCCCGCGTTTCGCAAAATCTCGCCGATTAAAGTCGTGGTTGTCGTCTTGCCGTTACTGCCGGTGATGCCGACGATGCGACCTTTCAAAAATCTGAAAGCGAGTTCGACTTCGCCGATAACTTCGCCGTCTTTTCTATCCACATAACGCGCCGGAACAGTATTCGTCGGAATGCCGGGCGAAATGACGACCAAATCAATCTGGTCGAGCAGCCATGACGGAATTTGCCCGTCAATCAATCCAATGTTTTCGGTTTTCAAAGACCGCGCCGCGTTCGTCCATTCGTCAATCGGCTTTTTATCGTGCAGCGCGACGGTCGCGCCGCGCTTTACTAAAAATCTTGCCGACGAGATGCCGGATTTGCCCGCGCCTAAAACTAAAGTTTTTTTTCCTTCTAAATTCAATTTATTACCGCAATTTCAAAGTTGATAAACTCAGCAGCGCAAACAAAATTCCGACAATTACAAAGCGAAAAACGATTTTCGGTTCTTTCCAACCCAAAAGCTGAAAATGATGGTGCAGCGGTGCCTGCAAAAAAATGCGCTTGCCCTTGTTCGCCGTGCGTTTCGTAAATTTGAAATAGCCGACTTGCAGCATCACCGAAGCTGCTTCGATAATGAAAACGCCACCGATGAAGATAAGCAGAAATTCCTGCTTCGTCAAAATCGCAATCGTTCCAAGTGCGCCGCCAATTGCTAAACTTCCGACATCGCCCATAAAAACTTCAGCCGGCGGCGCGTTATACCACAGAAAGCCCAAACTCGCGCCGACCATCGCGCCGCAAAAAACCGTCAATTCCGCCGCTTCGGGTTTGTGCGTAATAAGCAGAATCTCCGACCAGCGGGCATCGCCGGAAACATAAGTCAAAGCGGTTAAAGCCGCCATCGCAATAAAAGTGATGCTCGCCGCCAACCCGTCCATTCCATCCGTTAAGTTCACCGCATTCGATGAACCCAAAAGAACAAAAACGATAAAAAGCAGATAAGCAAGCGGACCAATCCACGTTACCGCCTGACTGTATTCGGAAATCGCCGTCGCCTTGAAAAACGGAATGCTCAAATTCCATGGATAATTGGCGAACGCCCATAGACATCCCCAAACAACGAGCGCGGTCAGCAATTGACCGAGAATTTTCTGCCAGCCCGTCAATCCTAAACTGCGCTTTTTGACGATTTTGATATAATCGTCTGCAAATCCGATTAAGCCGAATGCAGTTGTCGCTCCCAACGCGAGCCACAAATACAAATTGTCGAGTCGCGCCCACAAAATCGTCGAAATAAAAACCGAACCGAGAATTAAAATGCCGCCCATCGTCGGCGTGCCTTTTTTTGCGTGATGTTCCCACGACAATTCTTCGCGGATTTCCTGACCGATATTCAGCGCGGCGAGCTTCCTGATTACTTTTCCGCCGAGCAGCAGGGATATGAGCAGCGCGGTAATCGTCGCCCAAGCCGTGCGAAACGTCACATATTGAATGACGTTCAAACCTTTATAAAAAATTGACTCGCCGCCACGTCCGTAGGTTTGATAAATGAATTGATATAAAAAGTAATAAAGCATTTGATTTTGTCTTTAGTCCTCTGTCTTTCGTCCTTCGTTTTTGTTGGTGAAGACTCGAATCTTTACCAAGCGATACAAAGGAAAATACCTAAGAACTGCTGACTAATTCGTATTTTTCCAACAACTTTTCAATCACCCGTTCAGTACGGACTCCGCGCGAACCTTTCACTAAAATCAAATCTCCGGCGCGAACTTCATTCGCCAAAAACTCTCCGGCTTCCATTGAACTTTCAAAAAACATTCGTCCTTTTAAGCTTTCTGCGCCTTCGATTAAATTCTCTGCCAGACCGCGAACGCCGATTAAAAAATCAATGCCGCTTGCCGCCAGTTGTTTTCCCGTTGCGGCATGAATCGCACGCTCGTTTTCGCCGAGTTCGAGCATTTCGCCCGCGACAACGATTTTTCGCGTCGCCGATTTCCCACCGTTAACCAAAGTTTCAACCATTCCCAAAAGCGCGGTTGGATTTGAATTATACGAATCGTTGATCACCGTGAAACCTGCTGCAAAATGGAGAATCTCACCTCGCTGTGGCGGCGGCGCGACCGTTCGCAAAGCATTAGCGATTTCCTGCGCCGACATTCCGAAACTGAACCCGGTCGCTGAAGCTGCGAGCGTGTTTAAAACATTGTGCCGTCCCGACAGCGAAATTTGAACGTCGGCTTTTTCGCCCGGCAGATTCAAAACAAATTGCGTTTCGCCGAATCGTTTCATTACAATTTCGCTTGCTGAAACATCTGCTGCATTTTCAATTCCAAAAGTTATTGTCCGACCTTCGTGCAAATCGCGCATCGCCAAAACGCGGAAATCATCAGCGTTTAAAATCGCCACACCGTTTGGTTTCATTCCTTCAACGAGTTCGGCTTTCGCCAGCGCCACGTTCTCAATCGAGCCGAGATGTTCGACGTGAACCGGCAAAACATTTAATTCGACCGCGACATCCGGCGGCGTGATGCAGCACAAACGCGCGATTTCGTTGTTCGGCGTGGACATTCCCATTTCCAAAACCGCGACATCGAATGTTTTATCTCGCGCTAAATTTAAAACCGTCAACGGATGCCCCAAACCGTTATTAAAATTCTTTTCGCTGCTTAAAACCTTTTTGCCTGCCGCCCGCAAAACGTGCGCCGTCAACTCTTTTGCTGTCGTTTTACCTGCGCTGCCCGTGATAGCCACAACGGGCTTATTCCATTCGAGGTAAACGCCGTGCGCCAGATTTTGAAACGCCAAAATTCCATCGCTGACAAAAATTAAGCGGTCTTGGAATTCCTCTAAAACCGCTTGTCGTTCCTCAAACTTATCCAGTCGCGCTACACAGGCGACCGCACCCTGAGCGAATGCCGAACCGATAAACTGATGCGAATCCTGAAACTCGCCGTTAAAGCAATTATTCTCGAAATCCGTTTGTGCAAAGGCGAAAAATACGTCGCCCGCTTGAACCCGGCGCGAATCAATTGCAAATGAATTGACTTCCAGACCAGGCAAAGCGGGATTTAAATCGGACGCATCGCCGTTCATATATTTAATGGCAGTTTCAAGTTTCAAGTCTTCTTCTTTAACTTCTCCGTTGACGATTTATTTTTCGTTTCAGCGTTCACCGCCGCCGGTTTCGATTTGGATAACTTTTTACCATCACCCGGCGATTTGGTTTCCTTTTTCGATTCGGATTTTATTTCCTTTTCAACCCGCTTCGTTTCTTTTACATTTGTGTTAACAGCAACTTTTTCGATGAGTTTTTTCGATTCGCTTTTCGGTGATTCATCGCTTTTTATATCTTCTGTTTCCGGCAGCACGACTTCTTCAATTTCCGACGGAATTGTTTGCGCCGTTAAATCCTGCTGCACATAATTCGCGTCCGGCACAACGTTCATTTCCGGCAAAATCTGTTCGGCAATTTCCTTAAATACCGGAGCGGAAACTTGCCCGCCGTCGCGCGCGCCGCTACTCGGTTCGTCCATTACGACTAAAATCACGACCGAAGGATTTTCTGCCGGAGCCATTCCGATAAACGACGAGACGTATTTTCCCGCGTCCACGCGTTTGAGCTTCGCATTATATTTCCAAGCCGTTCCCGTTTTTCCCGCCGATGTATAACCGTTTAGCTGCGCCCGTTTCGCCGTGCCCTTGACGACGACTTCACGCATCATTTTTCGCAAACCGCGAGCCGCTTCGGGACTGACAATCGGCGTTCTTACTAATTCGGGAACGACGGATGGTTTGCCGCCCGAATGCCGAATTTCTTTGATAATATGCGGTTTAACTTTCACGCCGCCGTTGGCAATCGTTGCATAAGCAGTCGCCATCTGCATTGCTGTCACGCCGATTTCGTAACCGATTGACATCGAAGCCAGGCTGTCGCCGTTCCACGTTTCCGGCGAGCGGAAAAGCCCACGCGCTTCAGCCGGCAGCTCAACTCCGGTCGGCTGTCCGAAACCAAACTTTTGAGCATACCCATAAAAATTTTCTTTGCCAAGCGACATTCCCGTTTTTATCGCGGCGACGTTGCTCGACACCGCTAAGGCTTCGATGTATGACATCGTTTTCGTCGCGTGCGGGTCATTGAAGCGATGACCGGCGACTTCGATAAAACCTTTCGAGCAGTCAATCATTCCGTCCGCCGTTATCATATTCGCGTCGAGTGCCGCGCCATAAGCGACGATCTTAAAGACTGAGCCGGGCGAGTAAATTCCCTGTATCGCTTTGTTCTGGTAACTTTCCGCCGGAAACTCCATATAGCGATTCGGGTCGAACGACGGATAGTTTGCCATCGCTAAAATTTCGCCGCTGCGCGGGTCAAGCACAATCGCCATTCCCGATTTCGAGTTGCTCGCCTTCGCGCCTTTCTCCAACGCTTGCTCAACTTTGTATTGAATCGAATGTGAAATTGTTAAAACGACATCTTTCGGCGGCTCGCGTGTTCCTTCTTGTTCTTCGTAAACTCTGCCGAGCCGGTCGCGGTCTTGCCATTTTCTGACAATCGTGCCGCGCAAAATTTCTTCCTGCGACAATTCAATTCCTGCTAAACCGACATCATCGGAATTGCTGAAACCGACGATTTGCGCCGCCAGATTTTTATACGGATAACTGCGTTTTTGATCTTCGCGCCAGTGTAAGCCCTGAAATTTCGGCAAATCAAATTTCTTCAAACCGTAGGTTTCGAGTTTCTTGTTTAACTGCTGCGCCGTGTCCTCGTCGAGTTTCTGCGCCAGCCAAACGAATCTTTTATTCGCTTCCTTGCCTTCGCGCAAATCCTTCAAAATCACATCGGGCTTGATTTTCAAAACGTCGGCGACGGCTTTCGCCGTGCCTTCGATGTCTTCGATTTCACGCGGGTCGGCGTATAAAGATTTGACTTTTACGCTCATTGCCAGAGCGCGGTCGGTGCGGTCGTAAATCGTGCCGCGCAGCATTTTGCTTTTCAGTTCGTCGCGCCGCTGGTCTTGCGCTTTGTCGCGCAGCCATTCGCTCTGATTGATTTGCAAATGCACGAGCCGCACGCCGATTGCGCCGATCCATAAAACGAAAAAAGCGACAATCAACATAAAGCGCGTGAATGCCGTCTGCGCTGGATTTTTCTTTTTCGTGACTTTTTTAACGGATTTTGCCATCGTCAAACTTCTCTGTTCTAGAAATTTTTTGCACGAAACTATTTTTTCGCAAGCTGCACTTTACCCTTCTCTATTCTTTCTCTCGTGTCCGGCGATTTTTTTTCTGTCGTCGGTTCAACTTTTTTTTCTTCTTTTTTAATCGGTTCGGGTTTATCCAGGAAAGCCAGTTTTGGTTTTTCGACGATTAGCTTTTCCGTCTTGGATTTTTCTTTTACGGGCGCACGATAGACTTCGATATTGCTGGCGGTCATTTCCGTCAAGCCGATTTTCTTTGCCGCCTTTTTAATCTCAGCGGGCGAAAGGGCGATTTCCTTTGACAAAATCAGGCGGCGTTTATCGGCTTCGAGTTCGTCAATCTGTTTTCGCAGTCTGGAATTTTTAATGCCGAAATCAATCGAGGCGAAATGCGACCGGGCGGCGAAGAAAAAGCCGACGACAAGCATCAAGCCGCAAGCAAGCGTGAGCAGACAATACTTCCAGGGAATCGGTTCGCGGCGGGCGGATTGAGTTTTATTTTTTACGGATTGTTTTTTCTTGGGCATAAGACTTAATTACAGGGCGTTTGCAGAAACCGCACGAATGCGGAATTCCGAACGGCTTTCTAATTTAATTTCAAACAGGCGCGGAGTTTTGCGCTACGGGCGCGAGGATTAATTTCCGTTTCCTGCTCGGACGGCACAATCGGTTTGCGCGTCAAAATTTCAACTTCCTTCGTCGCTCCGCAAACACACTGCGGCAGGCGCGGCGGGCAGAAACATTTTCCAGAGAGTTTCTGGAACGTTTGCTTGACGATGCGATCTTCCAAAGAATGAAAAGTTATTACCGCAAATCGTCCGCCTTTTTTCAATTCGTCAACTCCGTCGCGGATAAACTGCTCTAAAATTTCAAGTTCGCCGTTGACTGCGATTCGCAACGCTTGAAATGTTTTCGTTGCCGGATGCGTTTTGTCGTGTTTTCCGCGTCCGACGGCTCGCTCAACCAAATCGGCAAGCTGTTTGGTCGTTTCAATCGGCTCGCCGTGTTCTCTTTTCCAGACGATGCGGCTGGCGATGCGCCTGGATTTTCTTTCCTCGCCGTATTCGTAAATGATGCGAGCAATTTCAAATTCGGAAAGCGAAGCGAGCAAGTCGGCGGCGGTTTCCGTATCGTCGTCCGTGTTCATCCGCATATCGAGCGGCGAGTCAAATCGGAAACTGAAGCCGCGTTCCGCGCTGTCAAACTGCAAAGACGAAACTCCTAAATCGGCTAAAATACCGTCAACATTATCAACATCGGCTTCCGCTAAAACTCGTTTGAGATCGGAAAAATTAGCGTGAAAAATTTCGATTCGGTCGCCAAACTTTGCAAGCCGCCGCGCGGCAATTTCAATCGCCTGCGTGTCTTGGTCAATTCCTAAAACCCGCGTTTTGTCATAATCCGCTAAAATCTTTTCCGTGTGACCACCCAACCCAAGCGTGGCATCAACGAAGATTTCAGAGGCTTGCGGCTTAAGCACTTTGACGGCTTCCGCCAGCAAAACCGGCTGATGTGTGTTTTCCTCAATGTTTATCGGCATCTTCAAAGAACAAAGGCAAATTCGGGCGATTGGCATAACAGCACACGAATACCGCTAGATTCTGCTTTTCAAATCTTTAAAACAAACTTGTAAATTAAATTATTCTGCCGATTTTACGCGGGAAAACTGAATTTATGACCGTCCTGTTTTAGTAAAATCGCTCCAACCTTTTCAGCGTAGCAACAATCTTTAATTCCGTTCGGAGAGTGCTTAAACTTAAACACCGTTTTTGGGGAAAACTTTTTAGCTCAAACTTCATCTCAGACTATTTTCAACTAAGTTATTAAGCATCTTACGATTATTATTCGAGGACTGTCAAGCATTATTTGGCTTTTTTCACTTAATCAGGTGTTTAAATTTCCACAGCGGTTTTCCACAGCCTTTTTCGCTTCTTTTAGTTTCATTTCCGGCGGCTTTACGTTAGAGTTTTATATTCCGTCCGCGTCGGCTGCTATGGATATAAACCTTTTCCAACTTCTAGTTTTCGGCATTGTCGCAGCACTGGCAAACGTGCTTGGCGGCTTAATTTTGTTTCCTGTCGGCGTTCATAAAACCTATAAAAAAACTCTCAAATATATTTTGGCGCTGGGCGCGGGTTTTATGCTCGCCGTCAGTTTTGTTGATGTCTTGCCGGAAGTGATTGAGATTTGGTCAAAACGGGAAAATTCCAAGTCGAGCGAAATTTTGATTTTCCCGATGATTCTTCTGCTCGGCGGTTACCTGCTGACGCAGTTTTTTGAACATACCATCGCGCCGCATTTCCATCTGGGCGAAGAAGTTCACAGCGACCATCTGATTTCAACCTCGTCGGCATACACGGCAATAGGGGGGCTTTTAATTCACACATTTTTCGACGGCGTTTCGATTTCTGCCGCCGCGCAGGTTGATTATAAAGTTGGCATTTTGGTTTTTATTGCTGTTTTTCTCCATAAATTTCCCGAAGGTTTCACCATCGCTTCGATGGTTTTGGCGGCGGGCAAAGGACGCAAGGAAGTTTTGCTGGCGACATCTTTGGTCGGTCTGACCACCTTGCTCGGCGTTTTGGTATTTTATTTTGTCGGCGTAAGCATCGGGTTTACCGTCGCGTATGCGCTGCCTATCGCTTGCGGCGTAACAATCTACGTCGCGGCGAGCGATTTGATTCCCGAAGTCAATCATCATGGCGGCAAACGTCCGCTGGTTTCCCTCTCGGTTTTTGCGGGTGTGGCGTTGTTTTTTCTGGTTCATTACGTTCTGCATTTCTTTTTGGGCAATTGAACTTAGCTAATAATAATTCGTAAATGTGATAGGATTTAAAAAAGTAACTTTACGAGCAATGAAAAGGAAATTTCCAACGATAACAATTTACCTCTTAACGCTGGTTTTGCTTTTTGGAGCGACGGGCTTAACCGTTAGTTCGCAGGAAAGCACAACGCCATTTTCGATTAACGAATCGCCTTTGCCGGCGCCGACTTCGCCGGTGACGGACAATGTCGGCGTTCTGGATGCCGCGACCAAACAAGCACTTGAACAAAAAATTATCGCCTTTCGTGATTCAACGAATCCGAAAGTTGAACTCGCCGTGGCGATTGTCGCCACAACGGGCGAGCGTCCGATTTTTGAATATTCTTTAGCAGTCGCGCGCGGCTGGAAAATCGGCTCAAAAGAGCAGGACAATCCGAGCGCGCTGCTGCTTATCGCCATTAATGACCGCAAGTATTTCACGCAAATCAGCAAAGATTTGCAGGATGAATTGCCCGACGGTTTAGCCGGACAATTACAGCGTCAATATTTAGTTCCGGCATTCAAACAAAACAATTACAGCAAAGGCATTAATGATACGATTGACGCTTATATCAGCACGATTCGGAACAAAGGTAATGCCGAAGTCGCGCCGCCCGCGACCGGAAGGACCAAAAAGCAGCCGCAAAGTAAAGGTTCGGTTTCGATTTGCGGTATCGCGGTTTGTTTAATTGTTTTGTTCGTTTTCGTTCTGCCAATTCTCAGCCGTTTCGGTTCGTCGAAAAAACGGCGCGGTTATGACGACGACGATTGGCGCGGCGGCGGTTTCGGCGGCGCATCGTCGGCTCTGCCCTGGATTATCGGTTCGGTTATCGCCAATTCGGGAAGCGGTTCTTCGTCGAGCGATTGGGGCGGCTCGTCCGGCGGTGGCGGCGACAGTTGGGGCGGCTTCGGCGGCGGCGGCGATTTTGACGGCGGCGGCGCGGGCGGCGATTGGTAGTTCGACTTAGGATTTGGAGTCCGAGATTTAAAGAATGAGACATCAGTTTGAAGCATTCATAGATGATTTAAGAACGGCGCACGGCACTAATTTGGCTGCTGTGATTTTATACGGTTCGGCGGCGGCGGGCGATTTTGTGCGCCAACATTCGGATTACAATTTGCTGATTGCTCTTAATAGAATTACTCCAAAGGATTTGCGGTCGGCACAAGCTCCGATGCGCGAATGGGGAAAGCTCGGACATCCGATTCCCGTGTATTTTACGGTCGCCGAACTCGCTGACGCGGCGGATGTTTTTCCGATTGAGTTTCACCAGATGGAACGCGCCCGCAAAATTTTATACGGCGCGGACGTTTTGGCAAATCTGGAAATTTCTGACCGTAATTTGCGCCATCAAACCGAATTTGAATTACGCAGTAAGCTGATTCAGCTTCGCCGTCGGTATATTCCGGCATCGGTTTCGGTCGAAGGTTTGACGAAACTGATGACGGAAAGTCTTTCGAGTTTCTCCGCGCTGTTTCGCGCTGTGCTTTTGATTCACGGACTTGAGCCGCCCATCGGGAAACGCGAAATCGTTCAGGCGACGGTCAGGCATTTGAAACTAGACGGAAAATCTTTTGAAAAAATTTTCGAGATTCGAGAAAATAATACATCTAAACTGCACGATGAAACGTCAGCCAATGAGCTCTTCGCGGATTATATGAGCGATATTGAGAACGTCATCGAAGCGGTAGATAAAGTTGAGTAATTGGTTGGTATTATCAATTAAAAGGGAGAAATCAGAATTATGAGAAAAGTATTTTTATTAACATTCGTGTTCGTCGTCGCCTTCGGTTTGAGCGGTTGCAGTTACAACGATTTGACCGCGAAACAGCAAGGCTTAAAAGGTAAATGGGCAAACGTCGAAAGCGCGATGCAGCGGCGGGCGGATTTGATTCCAAATCTGGTAAATGTCGCACAGCAGTCGGCGGTTCAGGAGCAGGAAGTTTTCGGGCAAATCGCCGACGCGCGTTCGCGTCTTTTGAATGCGACCAGTGCCGCGCCGCAGGGCGTGGACGGCGACAAATCGCCGGAGCAAAAACAGGCGGTCATTGACGCAAACAATAGCTTTGGCGGAACAATCGGACGGCTTTTGAGTTTGCAGGAAAGTTACCCGGCTTTGCGTTCCAACGAATTGTTTCTCAACGTCCAGAACGAACTCGCCGGAACGGAAAATCGCATCAACGTCGCGCGGCTTGATTTTAACGATGCGGTGACTAATTACAACACGACGCGCAATTCTTTCCCGGCGGTTTTAACGGCAGGACTGCTCGGCTTTAAAGAAGAACCGTTTTTCAAAGCTGACGACTCAGCCAAACAAGCCCCGAACGTCGGCAACCCGAACGATTTGCGGCGAAACACCAACAAATAACCTAAAATCCGCGCGAATTGCACATCGCGCAATGGTCGCAAGGCTTGCCCGTCGGTTCATACGGGCAAGCCTTTTCCGTTTGTAAACCGCTGATAATTTCGTCGGCGAGTTCTTCGAGATTGGTAAATTTTTCCTGGCTTGAATGAAACGATTTGGGACTTTGAATTTGGGAGTTGGGATTTTGAAAAGCGATTTGCGATTCGATGCGGTCTAGTCTTTGATTGAGTTTTTCGAGGCTTAAATGCACCGAATTTAAATCTGCGCCTGATGTTTCCGTTTGCAAAAGACGCGCAATTTTTGCGGCAAGAATTTCAGTGTTTCCGTTGTCCATTTTCAGATTTGCAAATTTATTTTGCGGGTGGCAATAAGTCAATATAATCAACCACGCCGACAATCGCCGAATCAATCGCCGCGCCCGGTTTGCCCGTCGAAGCGGTTGACGCGCCCCAACCTTCCTGGACGATTAAAACAATGTCGCCTTCGCCCGCCGAAACCGAATCGAGCGCGAGACAAGTGTAATCCATATCCGCGCCTTCGGGCGTAATTTGCCGGCAAAGCATCACGCGCGAACCTTCGTAACGCTGATTCTTTTGCGTCGCCACGACATTTCCGATAACCCTCGCAAGAAGCATAAGAAATAAGAAGTGAGAAGTGAGGAATGAAAACAGATTTTACCTTTCAGTTCTCATTTCTCACTTTTTATAAACGTGCGAATCCGAATCAACGATGCCGACAATCGTGCAGTCAGTCGGCGTGGAGTCGCGCTTGAAAGGAAAACTCGCCTCCTTACCACGGCACCAGAAAACCAGTTCGCCTTCGCCTGCGCCAACCGCGTCGAGTGCGACTAGAGGCTTACCAGTCGGCTGCAAATCGGCATTTAAAGTTTGCACGATTAAAAACTTTCGCCCGTCGAGCGTTTCGTTTTTGACAGTGGCGACGACAGTACCGATGACGCGAGCCAATTGCATTTATTTATTCTTTCCGTAATGCGAAATCGCCAGTGTGACGAAAGACGCGACGAGCAAAACACTAAACTCCGCGCCGTTTCTGCCCGCGCCGACCGTGAACCAGCCGTCTTTCAAATGCACCAGATAAATTCCGCACAACAGATGCACGGCGAAAACGGCGGCAAGCGGCGCGACATAATATCCGAGCGCGAGGGCGACGCTAGCAACAATTTCGAAAATCGTAATCGCCCAGGCTAAATAAAAGCCTAACGGAAATCCGTTCACCGTTAAAAACTCGCCGAAGCCGCCCACAATTCCGAGATAAATTCGCCCGACGCCGTGAATCAACATTATCAACGCCACAACAATCCTGAAAAACACGAGCGCATATTTTATGCGTTGTTGATTCATCATTCTTTATTCGAATTTTCAGCGCCTCGATTTATATTCTATTCAGAAAGTTGAATCGTCTTTAACTGCCTTATTTTTTCAATTCTGCGATAGTTGCTTTGATTTTTTCGACATCGCCAGCCTTCGGAGCTAAGAGCAGATATTTTTCGAGTTCGGCAATCGCCTCGGCGTTTTTCTTTCTCTGAATATATATTCCGCCCAGATAGCGGTGCGCCTGCGCCATATTTTCGCCGCCTTTTGTGGAAACCAATTTTTTCAAAATCGTTTCTGCTTCGTCAATTTTTTTCAGACCGATTAAGGCAATGCCGAGATATATCTGCGCCGTCAGCGAATCCGCGCGTTGCTGCAGAATGTCGCGCATTACTATTTCGGTTTTTTCGTAATCCTTTTTATTGAGCGATGCGAATCCGAAATTCAGTTTCGCGTCGAAGTAATCAGGGTTGATTTGAATGGCTTTGACGAATGCTTCCATCGCTTTATCCAATTCGTTTTGCTTGATAAGCAACATTCCCTTTTCGTTGTAAGCAAGCGCGAAGTTCGGGTGAATGGCGATGGCTTCGTCCAGGAAAATGGTCGCTGCCTTCAAATCATTTTTCTGCATGCTTTCCGCCGCGCTCTTGTATTTTTTCAGAGCTTCTTTCGGCACGTCATTTAATAAAGGATTGTTCGTCGGATTCAGAGAATTTTTTTTCACGCCCGGCGCGCGCAGGAAAAAATTCATGTTAAAAGTTTGTCCGGGCGACGCGAAGCGGTCAATTATCATCGTTTCGCTTTCCGGTTCATATCCGGCACCGCCCTTAATAGAGATCGTGTAATTACCCGCCAGAAGACTTGCGAAAGTAAAGTTACCGTCGTTATCGGTTTGCGTCGCGCCGCCGTTAAAATCAGCACTGCTCATCGTCACTTTAACGCCGATTGCCGGTCGTCCGTCGGGCATCATTACTTTTCCCTGAATGTTGAAACTGCCTTCGCCGCCGGCTCTGTTTCTATCACCGTAACCTTGCCCTTTTACCTCCGGTAAAATCCAAAAAGTTAAAATTACAGCACACGCCAAAAACCGAATGTAATTAAAATTCTTTTTCATTTTTATTTTTCCTCCGTTACTTCTCGAATGAAATCAACCGTATCAATCACCCCGACAATCGCCGAATCAACCGGACAATCCTTGTTGCCCTCTGCCAGTCGCGCCGACGAACCGGCGACCACCAAAACTCGCTCGTGAAAGCCCGCGCCGACCGTATCTACCGACACGACATAACCGCTCTGGTCTGTGCCGTCAAGATTCAGCGGCTTGACGATTAGCAGTTTTTTGCCCGCCAACCGCTCGTCTTTTTGCGACGCGACAACCGTTCCTAAAATTCTGGCAATTATCATTTTGTCTTTAGTCTTTAGTCTTTAGTCTTTAGTCCTTCGCATTATCTGAATGGAATTGAATCTTAACCCAAGCAAGACGAAAGACAAATGACTAAAAACTCGAAGACAAATTCTATTTCAATCCTAATGGCAACACTTCGTCAACGCTTCCGTGCGGGCGCGGAATGACGTGAACCGAAACCAACTCGCCGACTCGCCGCGCCGCCGCCGCGCCTGCGTCCGTCGCGGCTTTGACCGCCGCGACATCGCCGCGCACGATTGCCGTCACAAATCCTGCGCCGATTTTTTCGTAACCGATGAGTTGCACATTAGCGGCTTTGACCATCGCGTCCGCCGCTTCAATCATCGCCACTAAACCTTTACATTCAACCATTCCCAATGCTTCCTGCATTTAGATTTCTCCTGCTGTTTTTATTATGAATAAGAAAGAATCTCAGTTTAACTCACTTTCGCCGCCTGCGCCAAAAGTTCAATTAATTCTTCTCTCGAAAGCGAAATTTTCGCATCGTTGCCGTTTGAATTTTTAATTCTCGCGCCCAAGTCTTTTTCTAAATCGTTCGCGCAGGAAATTTCTGCGTCTTCCAGATAACCGCACGATTGACAACGAGCTTTTTCAGGCAGATAACCGGCTTTTTCGCGGATGTTGACGAGCTTTTGAATAGCGTCTTTGGGCAAATCATTCGCGCCGCCGAGCGCTTTGGCAAGTATAGCGATTTTCGCTGTGTGTTCCAGCGTTTCCAATCTATCAAATGCCTGCCATAAATCTTTGCCGTAAGCAACCACGCCGTGATTTTCAAGTAAAAGCGCGTTGTGATGTTCGACGTAAGGTTTCAGCGCGTCAGTCAATTCAGAAGTTGAAGGCGTTCCGTAAGCGGTCAGCGGAACACAGCCCAAAGTTAGAATAACTTCCGACAAAATCGGTGCGTCAATTGCGAGTCCGGCGGCGGCGAAAGCTGTTCCGTGCGGCGTATGCGCGTGGCAAACCGCGCCGACATCGGGACGCATATTGTAAATCAAAAGGTGCATTTTGATTTCCGAAGACATCCGTTTATCGTTCAGCGCATTGCCTTCCAAATCAACCAGCGCCATCATCTCTTCGGTCATTCGCCCTTTTGAAACCTGTGTCGGTGTTGCCAAAATCAGATTTTCGCCCAAGCGGTAACTGATATTGCCGTCTGACGAGGTAACATAACCTTTGTCATACATCAGTTTGCCGATTTCGACGATTAATTTTCGGGCTTCTCTTTCGTCCATAAATGAAGAAACCACAGATTAACACAAAGAAGAAAAATCTTCACCGGTTAATCTGTGGTCTTGATTATCTGTAAAAAACTTACCTGATTAGAAAATTCGTATCAGGGTCAACTTTGATTGTTTTTACCGTCGGCGGCGCGGGCGGCATTGGCGGCGGCGGCGGAACAGCGAAACTGAAGTCAGGCGCCGAAGAATTCAGTGAATCCTCTAATTCGCTTTTCAAGCGCACGTTTTCCTCGCGCAGACGCTTGATTTCAAGGTCTCGCTGGCGGTCATATTGATGATGCTTTCTTTTTCGGTCACGGCTTGGAAATTGAAAATTGGGCGCGGCAATCGTCACGAAAAAACTGGCGATGAAAAGTCCGACAGCGAATGTCAGGAAAAACGGAGCAACTCTCTTTAGAAATCCTTTACAACACATATATTTTTACCTCTTTATTGATTATTAAAACTCCCTGTCATTTATTATAGCGTAAAACGTGCGTGAATTGTTTCATTTTTTTCCGTTGTAATTTGTGGGCTGCGCCAGAAAATAAGACAGACTTTCGAGCGAAATCGTTAAATCTACGGTTTTCATTTTCACATCGTCTTCGACCCGCAAAGGCACCGGCGCAAAATTCATTACGGCTTTGATTCCAGCCTTTGTTACCGTCTCCAAAACCTCTTGCGCGAATCCGGCGGGAACGGCGATGACTGCAACATCAATGTTATCTTTTTTGGCGATGCGGGCAAAATCTTTAATGTCGAAAATCTCCAAATCGCCAACCTTTTTACCGATTTTTTTTTCGTCGGCATCGAACAGCGCGGCGACCGAGAAATTCGTCTGCGTCAAACCGTAGTAATCAGCCAGAGCCGTTCCAAGCCGCCCCGCGCCGATAATCGCCACACAATGCTCGGTATTAAGCCCGAGAATTTTCTTCAAATGCTCGCGCAATTCGTCCACGTAATAACCGACGCCGCGCACGCCGAACTCGCCGAAGTAAGCCAAATCTTTGCGAATCTGCGCCGAGTTTAAGTGAAACTGCTTCGCCAATTTTTCGCTCGAAACAGTCTTTTCGCCTTGCGCCGCGAGTTCGTTCAGACAGCGCAGATAAACGCTCATCCGGTTAGTAGTTAGTTCCGATATTTTCTCGACCTTCATTGCTATGGTTGATTATATTCTTAAAACGGCAAAAGTGAAAAAGTTACGTTGCGCCAAGTGAAGATGTTCAAAAAGTTTCCGGTCGTTGCCCTGAAAATGATTATCCTTTACAATCTATGTTTCAAGAGTGAAACAAAATGATTGCATATTTATCAGGAAAACTTTTAGAAAAACAGGCAACAGCCGTGATTGTAGATGTCGGCGGCGTGGGTTACGAAGTGACGATTCCGCTTTCGACTTTTTACGAACTCGGCGAAGTCGGCGCGGAC
>CBDUBY010000014.1:0-30920 GCA_965365505.1 uncultured Pyrinomonadaceae bacterium
GTCCCGACTCCGACCGGACCGCCGTCGAATTTTTCGATAATCGAGAGAAGCAGTTTTCTGTCAACTTCGTCCAAACCGAAACGGTCAACTTCCATTTCGTCCAAACCTTTCTGAGCAAGCGCGCCGCTGATGCGCCCGTCGCCCAAAACTTCGGCATAATCTCTGACGCGGCGAAGAAGGCGATTGGCGATGCGCGGTGTGCCGCGAGCGCGGCGGGCGAGTTCGTCCGCGCCGGTCGCTTCAATCTCGACGTTCAAAATTTCCGCCGAACGATGAATGATAATTTCCAAATCTTTCTTCGGATAAAAATCCAAATGGTTGACGATGCCGAAACGACCGCGCAGCGGAGCGGAAATCATTCCCGCGCGAGTTGTCGCGCCCACGAGCGTGAACTTCGGCAAATCAATTTTAATTGACCGCGCCGCCGTGCCTTGTCCAATCATCAAGTCAAGCTGATAATCTTCCATCGCCGGATAAAGTATCTCTTCAATCTGCGGTTTCAAACGGTGAATTTCATCAATAAACAAAACATCGCCTTCTTCTAAATTCGTCAAAATCGCCGCCAAATCGCCCGATTTTTCGACCGCCGGAGCGTGAATTGTTTTCAAACTCGCGCCCAGCTCGTTCGCCAGAATAATCGCCAAACTCGTTTTGCCCAAGCCCGGAGGACCAAACAGCAAAACATGGTCAAGGGCTTCGCCGCGCCGCAGAGCCGCCTTCAAAAATATTTTCAAATTGTTGACGATTTTCGTTTGCCCGATGTATTCATCCAGCTTTTTCGGACGCAGGCTCGGCTCGCTCTGCACGTCTTCAATCGTCGCTTGACCGACGATCAAACCCGATTGCCGAACCGGACTTTCTACTAATTCTAATGGCATTTTTCAAACCTCTTTTCGTAAATTTTCTACACTGTTATTTTACTATTTATAGGATTGTGTTTCAAGTATGAAACACGGTTTGAACAAAGTTTTTGAAGTTAATTTTCTAGGCGTTTGAAGAAGTTTTCAGCCCGACATTTTCGCCGCCGGAAACCGTGAAAATCTCAGCGTTTTGACCGAATTTTTCGACGAAACTTTCTTTTGAAGTGGTAACAAAAGTCTGTGTTTTGTCCTGAAGAAATTCGAGCAATTGACCGATGCGTTTGTAGTCGAGTTCGGCGTCAATATCGTCGAGCAAAAAGAGCGGATATTCCTGATTTTGCGAATGATAGACCGAGAGATTGGCGAGCTGCAAAACGAGGAGCGCACTGCGCTGCTGACCGCTCGAACCGTATTTTCGCAAATCGTGTCCGTCGAAAAGAATTTCCATATCGTCGCGGTGCGTTCCGATTAAAGCATAACCGGCAACGAGTTCAGCTTGGACGCGCAGCTTTAATCTTTCCGTCAGAAGATTGGCGTAATCGTTCAAATCGCCTTTGCCTTCAAGCGAAGACGAATAGCGAATCGAAACTTCTTCGCGGTCGAACAATTTCTTTTCCAACACTTCGTTTAATCTTTCGACAAAACGCAGCCGCGCTTTATGAATTCTGGTGGCGTGTAAAATCAATTGCTCGTTCCATGGCTCAAGTAGTTCGGCGGTTTTTTCGATTGAAAATCCGTTGTCTTGCGATGATTGAAGCAGCGAATTTTTCTGCCGAATGACGCGATTATAATCGGTGAGAGTTTGGACGAACGGCGGATAGATCGAAACGATTCCGCCGTCGAGAAATTTGCGTCTGGCTTCGGGCGTGCCGCGCACGATTTCGAGTTCGTCGGAATTAAAGATGACGGCGTGAAGCTGTCCTAAAAATCTTTGGACGGTTTCGGGTTTATTGTTAACTGAGAGAGTTTTCGTGTTGCCCTGCAAAGCGACTTGCAAATTGCGCGAAATCTCGGCGCTGCGCTCGACCGTGCCGCGTACAATCGCTAAATCGGCGTTGAATTTTATCGCTTCTTGGAGTCGGGCTGTCTTGAAGGATTTGGTAGTTGCCAGCAAATAGATAGCTTCGAGCCAGTTGGTTTTTCCCTGCCCGTTTTCGCCGAAAATGATGTTGAGATTTTTGCCGCAGTTTAGTTGACCGTTCAGATTACGGAAATTTTCAGCGGACAAAGTTTCGAGCAGCATACTTTTTATTTTATCATACGGACAGTTCGTTAATGGGACACGAGCGAAACAATGTCGTTCATCATACGGAAACGAGAACCGGAATTTTTTACAATTAAGGTCGAGTAAAATTTATGTTATTTCGAAGATGAAAATTATGAGCAATACAAAAATAGACGAACGCGACGACGTGAATCCAAGCGAAGGCGAACGCAAATATGGCGATGTGGAATTTGCCGATTCGACGAACAACAAATATCCGATTGATACGCCCGAACACGTTCGCGCGGCGTGGAGCTATATCAATCAAAAAGACAATGCCGCAAAGTATGATAAAGACGAAGTAGAAACTCTCAAAAACCGCATCAAGCGCGCGGCAAAAAAGCACGATGTGGAAATTCAGGACGAGTAAAATCGCCGGCAAATATGTTTTTAAAATGTCCGATTTGATCGAAAAGATAAAAAAGAAAGCAGTTGCGTTGAACAGCACGAGCGACGTCGCGGATGAGATTCTCGATTCGTGCGGCGACGCGCAATTTGTTTTGATCGGTGAAGCCTCGCACGGCACGCACGAATTTTATAAATATCGCGCCGAAATCACGAAACGTCTTATCGGCGAAAAAGACTTTTCTGCCGTCGCGGTCGAAGCCGATTTTCCCGATGCTTACCGAGTCAATCGCTACGTGCGCGGTTTCGGCGATAATCAGACGGCGGAAGACGCGCTCGCGGCTTTTCATCGCTTTCCGCTTTGGATGTGGCGCAACCGCGAGGTTGTGGATTTTGTCAAATGGCTGCGGACGCACAATGATAAATTAAATACGAACGAGCGAATCGGGTTTTACGGAATTGATTTATACAGCTTGCACGCTTCGATGGACGCGGTTCTCGATTATTTGAAAAAGGTTGACCCGGAAGCCGCGAAAATCGCCAGTTCGCGTTACGAGTGTTTCGACCACTTCGGCGAAGACGCGCAGAGTTACGGTTACGCGGCGAGCTACGACCAGAGATTTTCGTGCGAAGACGAAGCTGTCAAACAACTTCTCGAACTGCAAAGACGTGCCGCCGAATACGCCAGCCGCGACGGTTTTGTGGCGCGTGACGAATTCTTTTTCGCCGAACAAAACGCGCGGCTCGTGAAAAACGCCGAAGAGTATTACCGCGAAATGTTTCGCGGGCGCGTGTCTTCGTGGAATCTGCGCGACCGGCACATGGCTGAAACTTTGCACGCTTTAGCGGCGCATATCGAAGCGGAAAATCAGTCGGGTAAAATCGTCGTCTGGGCGCACAACTCGCATTTGGGCGACGCGCGGGCGACAGAAATGGGCGAGCGCGGCGAGTGGAACGTCGGGCAGCTTGTCAGGGAAAAATACGGTGCGGACAAAACTCGGCTGATCGGCTTTACGACGCACGCGGGAACGGTCGCGGCATCTGACAACTGGGACGAACCGGCGCAGTTAAAACAAGTTCGCCCTTCGCACAAAGACAGCTACGAACAGATTTTTCATCAAACCGGATTGCCGAGATTTTTTCTAAATTTGCGCGATGAAGAAATGAAAAGTTTATTGAGCCGCCCGCAGCTTGAAAGAGCCATCGGCGTAATTTACCGCCCGCAGACCGAGCGTGCCAGCCATTATTTTGCGTCGCGTCTTTCGGAACAATTCGACGGCATAATTCATTTTGATGAAACACGCGCTGTTACGCCGCTTGACGAAACTTCCGGCTGGTTGCACGATGACGCGCCGGAAACTTACCCCGAAGGATTATAGATACAAAAAGCGGAAAGTTTCTGCAGAAACTTTCCGCCCACAAACAATTCATTCAAATTAAGTTTAACGATTGTAGCGGTAAGTCGTAAATTGCGAGTCCATTCGTGCATCCTGTCCCGCGCTGAATTGGAACATACACGAATCGTCCGTATAATCCATAAAATTCGTAATCGGGTCAAGTCCCGACTGACTGCAAGTGTTGCGTCCCGATGGGCAGCCGTAAGCCGCCGAGCGTTCGCGCGGCGTGTCCGAAACGTAATCGCCGTTGGTGCTGCATCCGCCCTGGAAAGTGTGATATAAGCCCATCCAATGTCCGACTTCGTGCGTTCCCGTGTCGCCTAAATTATATGGCGCGGCACTTCCGCCCGGCAATGAGGAATAAAGCAAAACAACACCATCTTTTTTCGGCGCGCTCGCATAACTCGACGGGAAAGTTGCGTAACCGAGAATCCCGCCGCTCGGATTACATGTGTAAATATTCAAATCGTCCGCCGTGCCGCGCCGCAAAGCGTTTTTCATCGCGGTTTCCGACGAGCCGTAGCAGCCGTTATACCAGGCTGAATTAGTCGTGCGGTCAGTTGCCACCAGATTGAACGTCCAGCCCCAATCGTCAAAGGCGTTATTTAAAACGCTCATTTGATTGTTAATCATCGTCGTTGAAATGTCGCCGTTGGCGATGCCTGAACCTTTGTTGATGACGTGGAAATAAACATTGATGACACCGCCAGCAACATTTAATTCGGGGCTAACGGCGCGTGTTTTGAAATCTTTTTCCGCCGCCGCAATTTTTTCCGGGTCGTGATCGGTGGCACAGAAACGGTCGCCTTTAAAGATGGGCGGTTGGATGGCTCGGTCGAGTTCGTCTTGTCCGGCAGATTCGGCGCTGGACGAGTATTTACTGATTCCGAAAATCGCCAGGGCGATTGCGAAAAGGCTGAAAACAGCCGCAGTTGCGCGAAATTTATTCATTGTCGGTTTGCTCCTTAGAAATTAAATTTAGATTTTAGGAAAGCGTAATATTCAGTAAAAATTACCGACTAAATAACTGGTGAAAAAATGATATATGTTTTGCAGAAGATACGTCAACCAATTTTCGGTTAAATCATCCGTTGAGCGGAGAAATCAACAGTTCGTTCGATTACAAAGTTTTTGCCAACGTAAAAACATAAATTTTGTCCGCGCCGCTTTTCTTCAAAACTTTTGCGCAGTTGGAGACGGTCGCGCCCGAAGTGAAAACATCATCAATCAACAAAATCTTCGCGCCTTCGACAAATTTCGGACGCTTTACTTCAAACGCATTTTCGACGCTCATCGCCCGCGCTTTGCCGTCCATTCCAATGCGGTGCATCGGCGTATCAACTTTGCGGACAAGGCTTTGTTCGTCGAGTTTGATGTTGGTTTGGCGAGCGAGAATTTTTGATAAAACGGCGGCTTGGTTAAATCCGCGTTCGAGCAGTCGTTTTTTAGAAAGCGGAACGGGAACAATCAGCGTCACGTCTTGGAAACCATATTTTTGAAAACGTGCAGCGAATAACTTTCGTAGTTTAGAAGCGACAAACGGCTCGCGTTTGAGATGCAGAACAGAAGCCGCCAGCGCGTTTTCATAAGTGCCGACGGCGAGTGCTGAATCGTAAAAATGTTCGTCGCAGCGATGGCAAAAAGTTTGAAAATCGGATGATTTTGCCGGATGAAACGCGCCGCATTTTGCGCACAAGGTTTCCGTGCCTGAAAAAAGATTTGTTTTCGACCAGCAGGTGCGGCAAGCCACGCCGTCTGCTAAATTTTCGACCGAACCGTCGCAAACCTGACAGGCTTGCGGATATACCAGAGTCAGCAAAGAATCGAAAAATTTATGAAACATAAATTCTTAAGTAAAAAAGGCAAAAGTAAAAAGTAAGAATTTCTGCCTGCCGAACATTTTAGTTTAGCCGGTCGGCGTTTTTACTTTTTACTTTTGCCTTTTTACTTTTGCCTTCTTCTATTCTTCTTCAATCAAGCCCTGCTCGACCAGTTCCTGACACTCCAGACAATAACGCGCCCAGGGCACGGCATCGAGTCGCTTCGGATTAATGTCTTTTTCGCAGTTTTGACAAGTGCCGTATTCTTTATCGGCGAGGCGTTCCAACGCTTCGTTGATTAAAATAAGCTGCCGGCTGTCGTTCTCTGAAACCGCCAACATCACGTTTTTCGAGTAGTTCCTAACCGCCAAATCTACCGGATCGGGCGTTTCGGAAGCGTCAACCGATAAATCGTTGCCGCCCAACTTTGCAAGCAGTGTTTCGCGTTCGGCGATTAATCGGTCTTTGATTGTATCTAAATTCAATTTGCTCATTTTTGATATGGAAACCCTTTGATTATTGTGTATGCGCGATAAAGCTGTTCGACTAAAATTACCCGCGCCGTTTCGTGCGTCAAAGTTAGAAACGATAAGGATAAACTAAAGTTTGCTCTTTCGACAACCTCAGACGCAACGCCGTCGGCTCCGCCGATAACAAATACGATTTCTTTTATCGAGCGATTTTGCCAATCTTCAACTTTGGCAGCTAGCTCAAACGATGAAACCGAGCGTCCCTTTACGTCCAACAAACAGACGAAGTTGCTATGATTCACTTTCTCCAAAATTCGTTCGCTTTCAAGTTTTATGCCTTCGTCGCGCAATTCAATGATTTCAAAACGAACAAAATGCGACAGGCGTTGCAGATACTCTTCCTGCAACGCCCGCCAATTTTTATCTTTGGTTTTGCCGACCCAAATGAAACGAAAGCGCATCGAAATTTAAGTTTGCGGCTATGCAAAAACTTGAGTTCTTTGATTTGAAAACTCGTGATTGATTATTAATTCCAGAATTTTCTCGACAATTTTCTTTCCGCCTTTATCAGAAGGCTCGATTTCATTGGCGTAATCACCAGTTTCATTATTCATTAGGACATTGTTGCCGCCTGCGCTGACGACCAAATGAGTTGCGTCTGGCGGCGTATTAACCAGTTGCTCGGAAACACTTTCAATTAAACTTCCGTCTATGGCTTTAAGCGTCGCTTGCCAATTACTCGGTAAAATTTTTTGAAGATGCGTAATAACATCTTTGCCATTCTCGCCGACATAAACTTTGTTATCGAAAATCGAGTCGCCGAATAAAACAATGTGAGACATAGAAGTTTTTAAACCTCTTTCGGAATCTCAACTCTTTTCGCATCGCGCCACAACCTTTCCAAATCGTAAAACTCACGCGCTTTTTGTTCAAAGATATGAATGATGAAATCACCGTAGTCTAATAAAACCCATTCGCCTGAACTGTAACCTTCGATACGTATGACACGCGAATTCAGTTGTTTTTTGAGCTGCTCGCCGATTTCGTCAGAGATGGCTTGAACCTGTCGCTGGTTTGTGCCGCTCACGATAACGAAAAATTCGGTGAAGCTGGCAATTTCGCGCAAATCTATTGCCACGATGTCGAACGCTTTTTTCTCGCTCGCGGACTTTATCGCCAATTTAACTTCATCGTCCAAATCGGCATACGGCGTTATGGCTTGCACGATTTCGATTGTTTCAGTCGCGTGCTGTAAAGATTTTTCCTGTGTTGCTTCCATACTTTTAGTTAATTGTTAAATGTAAATTTCGTATTTTTCGATGTAATTTGCAACCGCGCGCGGCACGAGTTTGTCCCAATCTTTTTCAGAATCCCGAATTTTTCGGCGGATCTCCGTTGAAGAAACGTCCAGATTGACGGCATCGGTGATGTAAATCTGTTGATCTTCGGACTTCGGTGTTCGGATTTCGGTCTGCGGTTTCCGAGTTTTTCTAATATCAACAATCCTTTTGGTGATTTTTTCTGTGACGTGAGAAAAATTGATTTCGCTGCCGGGACGAGTAACGACGATGATCCTGGTTTGCGTGAGAACTCGTTGCCATTCGCGCCAGGTGTCAATTTCATTCCACGAGTCCGCGCCGATGACGAAAAAGATTTCCGAGCCTTTAAATTTCCTTTTTAGCTTCGCCTGCGTTTCGACAGTATAAGGTTTTTCCGGCGCGTCGAGTTCGATCTTTGAAACGCGCATTTTTTCTTTATCGCTCGTTGCCAGCGCGAGCATCGCGTAACGGTGAAACGCGGAAGTCGGCTTTTTATTTTTTTTGTGCGGCGCGTGAAAAGCGGGAATGAAGACGAATTCGTCGAGCGCGAATAAATCAATCATTTTTCGCGCAATCGTCAAATGCCCGTCGTGCGGCGGGTCGAACGAGCCGCCGTAAAATGCAATGCGTTTCATTGTTGTTCTAAAAGCAACCGGAAATGCTCGATAACTTCGAGCAGAATTTCGTCCGGGCATTCCGAGTCTTCGACGAAAAACCAATAATCGCCGAATTGATTGGTCACGGAAAATTCGTGTCCGCGAAACTCGAAGTCGAGCCACATTCCGATTGTTCCGTCAGTGATAAATTCGGTTATTTCCGCGCCGTCGAGTTCTTTGACGTGGTCATAAAAATCGTCGAAAAACACGACTTCGGGCAAATCAACGAAATGCCGCGAGCCGTCGGTCATTTTCTTTTCAAGTAAATCACTCAACATCAGTCCGCTCGTTCAAGTCAATTTCAACTTCTTTCATTTCAAATAACTTCTGCGCCAACAAATCAACCAGTTCTTTAGTTCCCTGATTTGTGACGGCGGAAATTTGCATAAAAGGCTTGCCGTCCGCTTCCGCCAATTCGCGCAATCTTTCGAGTCGTTCCGGTTCGTCGAGCGCATCAATTTTCGTCGCTAAGACAATCTGCGGTCGGGTCGCTAAATTCGCGTCGTAATTTGCCAATTCACGATTGATAATCGCGTAATCTTCGCTTGAATCACGCCCGGAAATCGAAGAAACGTCAACCAGATGCAAAATTAGTTTCGTGCGCTCGACGTGTCGCAAAAACCTGTCGCCCAGACCCGCGCCTTCCGACGCGCCTTCAATCAAACCGGGAATATCGGCGACGACGAAAGTTTTGTATTCGCCCATATCAACCACACCTAAATTCGGCTCTAAAGTCGTGAACGGATAATCGGCGATTTTCGGTTTTGCGGCGGAAATTACGGAAATCAAAGTTGATTTTCCGGCGTTTGGAAAGCCAACCAAGCCGACATCGGCGATTAACTTTAATTCGAGCTGCAATTCCTTTTCTTCGCCCGGTCTGCCCGTGTAATGATATTTCGGAGCGCGATTGGTCGAAGTCGCAAAGTGTTGATTTCCCCAACCGCCTTTGCCGCCTTTCGCCGCAAGAAATCTCTGACCGCTCTCTGTAAAATCGAAAAGCAAATCCTCGGACTCAGCGTCGAAAACCTGTGTGCCGACCGGAACCCTTATCAAAACATCCGGGCTGTCTTTGCCGTGCCGATTCGAGCCTTCGCCGTGTCTGCCGCGCTCGGCTTTGTGTTCCGGGTTGTAACGCAGATGCAGCAAAGTATTTAAGCCTTCGTCGGCTTCCATCCAAACATCGCCGCCTTTGCCGCCGTCGCCGCCCGAAGGTCCGCCGCGAGGCACGAACTTTTCACGCCGAAAAGCCGTCACGCCGTCGCCGCCGTTTCCTGCCTGCACTTTGATTTTTACGCGGTCAATAAACATAAGCTATTTTCGATTTTAGATTTGTGATTTGCGATTAGCAAACAAAACACTCACTGATTTTCCATTTAAAGCAGAAAGAAAGCGCGCACGCTTTGAAAAAAGCGTGCGCGCTTTCAGTAAAATTATAAATACCTTACGCCGCTTCGGGTTGAGCGGCGGCAACGGCGAGTTCCGCCGCGCCTTCCGCGTAGACGCTGATGAATTTGCCTTTCTGACCTTTGTTTTCAAATTTGACAAAGCCTTCAATCAGCGAAAACAAAGTATCGTCTTTGCCGCGTCCGACATTCTTGCCCGGCTTCCATTTCGTGCCGCGCTGACGCGCCAGAATGTTGCCGCCGAGAACATGCTCGCCGCCGAATTTCTTTAACCCGAGTCGCTGCGCGTTTGAATCGCGCCCGTTGCGTGATGAACCTACACCTTTTTTATGAGCCATAAACCTAAGTTCGATTTTAGATTTTAGATTTTAGATTGGTCGTTGACCGACACACAATCGCAAACCGCAAACCGAAAACCGAAAATCCTCCTAGTTAATCTTAATTTCCGTATAACCTTGCCGATGACCTTGTTTGCGCTTGTATTGCTTGCGGCGTTTCTTTTTGAAAACGATAACCTTGTCGCCGCGTCCGTGACTGACGACTGTCGCGTTCAAAGTCGCCGCCCCGAAAGTCATATCCGCGCCTTCGCCGGACGACAATGCTTCGAGTTCGACCGTTTCGCCTTGTTTGACATCAATCGAAGGCACACGCAAAGTTTGTCCCGATTCGACTGCGAATTGTTTTCCGCCTGTTCTGATAATTGCGTAACTCATTTGATTATTTACTCCTTCACACAGACGAATATTTCGTGCTGTGCCGAAAAATGTAGATTATACGAAATTATTTTCGGTAAGGTCAAACGCGCGGATGAGAATGCCGACAGAACTCAGGTATTGCAGTGCGATAAGCTGCCGCGCTATATCAAAATTGATACTGCGGCTATCAGAACTGATATGATTTGTTGCTTTCCCAATTATTCGATTGCCTTGGTTAAAAGCAATTGTGTTTTGGTTTCAGGATTTTGATGCTTTGATTATGCCGCTTTTCGGTTAATTCCGGCTGGCATTAAAATCGCTATCGGGTTTATATTAAAGCTAGAAAAGTATAAATCCCCTCAAATAATCAAAAGCGATGCACGCGCATCGAAAATTCGACTAATCAGCCGCCGCACCCGCAACCGGAAAGTCACATCGGAAGCAATAGATTTTCGCTTGACGCGAAGGAGAAAATCAAAATGGTAAAGCAGGAAAACGAAGCTGAAATTGCCCGAATGAATTGGGGGCAAGTGCGCGAAGTGTTGAGAAAACCACAAACGCGCGGCGAAGCGGTCAGCCCGCAGGAAAAAAACTTGCGCGAGTATTTCGGCGACGAGCTTTTTAAGGAATTGCGCGAGTTATCGCAGACGAAACGCGCGTCGTCAACCAAAAAGGAACTCGGCAATGTAATCGTGCTGCCCGGCGTAATGGGATCGCATCTTTCGGTCGTCGAAAAAAGCGGTGACGAAGACCACGTTTGGATCAGTCTTTGGCGACTGGTCAAAGGCGATATGAAACGTCTGAAATTATCCTCCGACGGCAAAACCAACTCAAACGGCGAAACCGTCGTAGCGACTAATCTTATCGGCTGGTATTACGCGCTTGCGCTCGAAACTTTGCAAGCCGAACCGTTTCCATACGACTGGCGTTTGAGCGTCTGCGACACGGCAGACAAGCTGAAGGAATTTGTCGAGAAAAGTTTAGACGATGGAACTTTCGATGCGACGAAACCCGTGCATTTCGTCGCGCATTCGATGGGCGGATTGGTCGTGCGAAATTTCGTCCGCCAACATCACGAATTATGGAAAAAAATCGAAGGTCGGCTCGTGATGCTCGGCACGCCAAACGCCGGTTCGTTTGCGGCAATTCAAACTTTGATGGGCAAAAATTCGCTGGTCAAAAACATTGCTGCCGTGCTGCCTTTTCAAAGCAAATCAGACTGGTTTCAAGTCGTCAATTCGTTTCCCGGGCTTTATCAATTATGCCCGTCGAAACTCATCAACCCGGAAGTTTATGAAAAAACAATCTGGGATAAGTTTCCCGATGTCGCGTTTGATAATCAGATGCTGATGCTGCCGAAATTTCATCAGGATTTGTTTGATACGCGAGAAACGACCGCCGATACGAACCGGATGACTTATATCGCCGGAATCGGCTATGAAACGCCGTCGGGTTTGAAAACGCTGGATACAGGCGAATATGACTTTGACGTGACGCTCGACGGCGACGGAACCGTGCCGCACAAACTCGGCTTGCTCGAAGGCATCACGACTTATTACGTCGAAGAAACGCCGCACGGCAGTCTGCTCAACAACCGCCGCGTTCTAAAAGCCGTTAAAGATATTTTGAGAAACGGCACGACCGCCGAATTGACGCAAACCAAACCCGTCATCATCAATCCGCGCGGCGCAAAAGCGACTCCGCTAATCAATTACGAATTGGAGCATCTCGAATCGGTCGCCCGCCAAATCCGCAACGACCAGAAACCCGATCAAGTCATCGTTTATGATGCGGAGAAAATTCTTCTGCGTTCCCTGCTCGGCGGCAAAGACAATATCAACGATGATTTGAAATTGATGTCGGTCGGCAAAGAGCAAAAGCCGCGCATTGTCGAACTCAACATGCGCTGGATTTTTGGTGACATCACGGCGGTTGACGTTCCGGTCGTCGTCGTCGGGCAATATCAAAACGTGCCGCCGGGCGGCGCGGGCGGCGCGATTGACCGGAAAATAAATAATTTAATCAGCCGCGCTTACGATAATAATATGCTCGGAATGGATCTCGGGCAGGTATTCACCATTCCGCTCGCCAATCAAAAAAACAGAACGCTTAACCCGAATATCGAAACCGCCGTCGTTGCCGGAATGGGCGAATTCGGCAGATTCAGCCGCGAGGATTTACGCTATCTGACGATGAACTCAACGCTGGCGATTTTCGGTTTGGGCTACGACACTTTTTCGACGGTTTTAATCGGCGCGAGCATTGATTCTTTCTCGCTCGAACGCGCCGTGCAGAGCATCTGGCTCGGCATCGGCGACGCTGTTCAGCGACTTCGAGAAGACGAACAAATAAAACGAATCTCGCTCGTTCTGGTCGAAGGAAATCCGATTCGGCAAAGTCAAATCAGAGATTTAATTAAAAATCTCAAAGAAAACGAAAAAACTGATTCTAAAAAAGTTGGTGTCATCGAATTTGAAAATCTGAGAATTACTCTGCACGAACCGGAAGACGGCGCGGAGATTAAGCAACCTGAAAAAGAAAAAGTAAGAGCAAGCCCGACCGTAATGACGCGGCTGACTATCGAGCGTTTTCTGGAAAAAATTGATCTGACGACTAAAAAGCGCGAGCGCGGACGATTTCGCCTGTCGGCGTTCACTTCAAACGCGGCGATTCCGGTGCGCGAAATCGTCGTTAACGACCTGATTATAGAACAACTGGTTGACGAACTGCGCTACTCAAACAGCCTCGATAAACAGGAAAATTACGGAAAACTGCTGCATTCGATTTTGATGCCCGAAGATTTTCAAAGCGTCATTGACACTGACAGATCGCTGGTTCTCGTGATAAATCGCGAAGCCAGCGTCGTGCCTTGGGAAATGCTCTGCTTCGGTACCGGACGCACCGCGTCGAACTTCGGCGTGGATTTGCGCATCAGTCGCCAGTTCGGTTCGACCCGCGCCAATATTCCCGGCGCTGCACCTGCGCTGAACAAACATTTTAAGGCTCTGATTATTGCCGATCCTGCCCGCGAGCCGGAATTACAACTTGCCGGCGCGCGGCGTGAAGGCGTGCGGCTCAAAGAGTATTTTCGCCGCCTCCAAACCGACTTGCGCGACCAGATTGATTTGCAATTTCAAGCCTGCATCGGCTTTGAAGAATGCGACATCGTGAAAATTCTGAACCTGATTTTCAATGAGGAATTCGATTTGATTCACTTTGCCGGACATGGCACGTTCGACGCGGAAGACCCGTCGAACAGCGGTTGGGTTTTCGGCGAAAACCTGATATTGTCGGCGCACGAAATTTTTCGTCTGCGGCGCGTGCCGCGTCTGGTTTTCGCCAATGCTTGTTTTTCATCCGGGCTGCCGACGGTCGAATCGAATCGGCAACTGGCGGGTTTAGCAGAAGCGTTTTTCGATCGCGGCATTGAAAATTACATCGGCGCGGGCTGGCAGGTCAGCGACGAACACGCCGTTCGATTCGCGCAGACTTTTTACCAGAAAACAATCGAAAACGGGTTAACTTTGGGCGAAGCGCTAAGCGAATCCAGAATGAGCATTTCGCCGCAGCACAACAAAAACATTTTGCCGACCGATTCAACCTGGGGCGCATATCAGCATTACGGCAATCCGAACGCGCAGTTGGTCAATCATATCGCGGCGAACACTACCGCCGCGAATACTACAAAAGTCAAAGCGATTGCTAAATCAAGAACAAGGCGGGTAATCAAAAAAACAAAGGAGAAAATGTAAAATGCCAAACTTAGTTAATGTTCTTGGAATCGAAAAAACGAGCGCAGCGTTTAGGAAAAAGGTTTTGGAAATCGCCGATCGGCTTTTGATTGATCCGAACTTCTTAATGGCGATAATGAGTTTTGAATCGGGCGCGACGTTCGACCCGAAAATCAAAAACGCGGCGGGCAGCGGCGCGACCGGCTTGATTCAATTTATGCCGTCAACGGCGAAGGCGTTGGGCACGACCGTCGAAGATTTGGCTAAGATGAACGCGGTCGCGCAGCTCGATTTCGTCGAAAAATACTTTATGCCTTATAAGGGAAAACTGCTGACTATCGAAGACGCGTATATGGCAGTTCTGTATCCGAAAGGCATCGGCAAAGGCAAAGATTTCGTATTGTTTGAAAAGCCTTCGGTGCAATATAAACAAAACAGCGGGCTGGACGTGAGCGGCGACGGGAAAATAACCGTCGGCGAAGCCTGTCGAAAAGTAAGTGAACGGCTCGGCACGGCGAGTTTGACCAATATCGTCGAACTCAAAAAAGGCGACAAAGGCGCGGCGGTCGAAAGTCTCCAGGACGAAATGATTGATTTAGGTTATCTGACGCCCGAACAAAAGAAAACCGGCATCGGCACGTTCGGCAACAAAACCGAAGCCGCGCTCAAAGCATTTCAGAAAGACGTTATGCTCAAAGATACGGGCGTTCTTGACTTGCCGACGCAAGCCGCTTTGCGTCAATTAAACGACGGCGTAAAAAAAGGCAGCAGCGGCGGCATCGTTCAGGCATTGCAGCAAAAACTCGTGTCGAAAAAGTTTCTGACGCAAGCCGAGATGAACACGGGCATCGGCGCGTTCGGCAAAAAAACGCAAGCCGCGCTGATTCAGTTTCAACTGAAAAATCCCGAACTCGAACCGAACGGCGTTCTTTCAGACGAAACTTACCGCTTGCTGTTTCAAACGCCCGCGCCGGTCGCTGAGATTCCGACTAATTTAAACAACACCGATATTGACACGGTTCTGCCGATTGACGGCGAAGGTTATCAAACCTACAACCGCGAACCGGGCGGCGCAGACCAGTTCGGAACAGCGATGACTATCAACCGAATTCTGGATTTAGGCAGAAAATGGTTTTTGCTGCACCCGGAAGTTTCGCTGCAATTCGGCGACCTCAGCCGCAAAGGAGGCGGCGCGTTTCCGCCGCACGCATCGCACAAAAACGGACGCGACGCGGATGTGCGACCGATTAGAAAAGATAATCGGATGGACCCGATCAGCGTCGGCGAAACGCAATACGATTCAATTCGCACTGAAGAACTAGTGCGCCTCGTTTTGAGCCGTCATCCGACCGCCACAATTTTTTTCAACGACCAGCGTTTAATCAATAAGGGATTAACCAAACACGCTGCGGGACATCACAATCATTTGCACATACGTTTTCCGTAAAATCGAAGACAAATAAAGTGTAGAAAATCGGCTAGGAATTGAAGTTGAATTGAAGTTGAATTTAACTTTAATTTTTAGCCGATTTTGTTTTGACATTTCGGCGAAACGGGCGTAGTTTCTACTTTTGAAGATATTGTGAAACATTTCTCAAAATTCATTGGAGGCGAAAGATGACGGATAAACAAAAGAAGGTTCTAATCGTTGGCGGCGGTTTTGGCGGGCTTTTTACGGCTTTGGATTTAGCGAACGACGCGGAAGTAACGCTTATTAGCGACGACGCTCATTTTACGTTTCGACCTCTGCTTTACGAATATCTGAGCGGCGAGGTCGAAGCGTGGCACATCGCGCCTGATTACAAGGAGTTATTCGGTAAAGAAATCAATTTCGTGCGCGGCGAGGTCGAGAGCGTGGATTTTGAAAACAAAGCGGTCAAAGTTTCGACGCGCGATCAACTGTTTAATTATGATGCGCTGGTTTTAGCCGTCGGCGGTGTCACGAATTTCTGGAATATCGCGGGCGCGGAAGAATTCGCGCTGCCGTTTCGCAGCATCGGCGATGCGGATGAACTTCGTCGTCGAATGACGCGGGCATTGGATTCGGTCTCGCCGACGCTTGCGCCGCAGGACGTGCGGGATAAAATGACTTTTGCGATTGTCGGCGGCGGCGCGAGCGGTGTCGAACTCGCCACGAAAATGTCGGATTTGCTGACCGATGCATTTAAGCGGCGCGGTCTGAAAGGCGAGCCGCACGTTTTAATTTTTGAGATGAGCGACCGCCTCGTTCCCGGAATGGGCGAAGAGGTTCGCGCTTATGTCGAGAAAACTCTGCTTGAAACGCATGTTGACGTTCATCTGCAAACCAGAGTTTTGGAGGTCAAACCGCACGGCATCGTTTCCGAACACAACGGCAGGCAGACGGAAATTGAATGCGTCACGACTGTCTGGACGGCAGGCGTAAGAGTCAGCCCACTTATTGAAAAACTTGATTTGCCAAAACACGAAAGCGGATTGCTGCTGGTTAATCAAACATTGCAGGTTGAAGGTCACGCGAATGTTTTTGCGCTTGGCGATATTGCGCGAGTCGAGGAAGTTGCGCCTATTCTCGCCGGAACAGCGCAGCTCGCCAATCAGGAATCATCTTTGGCGGCAGACAATATCAGAGCGTTTTTGAATGACAGGGATTTAAAGACCAAACCTTTTGAAGAACTCGGCGAAGCGTTAAGTTTGGGAACGCACAACGCCGCCGTGCTGGTCGGCGGAAACGTGGTCGGCGGCGCGTTGGCGCGAGATGCCCGTTTCGCACTTTATACTTCGCGGCTTCCGACGTGGCATCATCGCCTTAAAGTCGGCGCGAGTTGGTTTTTCGAGGGAACAACGCCGCGACCGCTTCAGCCGCTCGGTTATAGTCAATAAAACGGTAAAAGAAAAGCGTCGGCAGAGAACATTCGCCGACGCTTTTCTTTGGTTCACTAAATTTATCTACTCTTTAGCAGCTTCCGCCGTTTTACTTGGCATTCCGGCTTCCAACTGCAAATCAATCTTCACCGTATCGGACAGCGCGAGCGTTCCGTCAGGCAATTTGTTGCCGTATTTTACCCCGTAATCCTGACGATTAATCGTGGTCTGCGCGGAGATTCCCATTTTTACATTTCCCTTTGCATCTTTCATCATACCGTTGACAGTGAACGGAATCGTGATTGATTTGGTCACGCCTTTCAAAGTGAAATCGCCCGTCACATTCCAAACCTTATCTTTCATTTCGACCTTTGTGCTTTTGAAACTCATATCGGGATAAGTTTCGACTTCAAAAAAATCTTTGCTTCGCAGATGCGTGTCGCGCCCTTCTACGCCGGTGTCAACGCTCGTCACCTTTGCTGTAAAGTTGACCGATGATTTTGCAATGTCTTTGCCGTCATAATTGATTGTGCCGGTGAAATCGCGGAACGAACCCGGCACTTCCGCCAAGCCCATATGCAGGACGCGAAAACCAATATACGAATGTTTCGCATCAATCGCGTAACTTCCGGTTGACTCTGCCGCCGTTAATTTGCTGTCGGCAAATTTTGCGGCAAACGCTTTTCCTCGCGCATTTCCGTCGCCCATATCAAAGCTGACGAACGCGAGCGCGGAAAAAGCAGCAACGACAGCTAAACATAAAAATCTTAATTTCATTTTTATCTCCTTCGATTGTGTTTGAATAAATTCGGATTCTCCTGATTAGTATATTTTGAATCGCTTTTGTTTGCACGCCGGAGAAAAAACGTGAGATGTTTTTACTTAAAAATGCGCGTTGATTATTGAACGAACTTCGCTTTAGAGGTTGTCAATGAAATTAACGCTTTTATTATTTATACTTTTACTCGCCGCGTTTACGACGGACGGCGCAACCAGGAAAAGCAGTTTGGATTTACCGCTCGGCGCGAGTCGGGTTCGCGTGAATGTTTATGAAAACGCGGGCGCAGGAAATCTGACGTTTTTCGCACCGCATTACAACGAGCGCATTGCCCGCACGCTCGCCCGTGAATCAGTCGAGCGAAACGGCGGACGACTCGTCGAAATCGAATCGGTTGACGAAAACGGCAACGCTGACCGATACGTTAGATTTTCATCTGACGGCAAAATACACACGGTTGACCCAAATCGCATCTACACCGAAAATGGCAGACGTTGCCAGAACTTGCCGCCGAACGAGGCGCAGGCAGTCAAGCAATTTGCCGACACGCTTTTGCAAATCATCTTCGCGGACAGCAACCCGCCGTTTATCGTCGCCGTTCACAACAATCGCGATGTTGATGCGAAAAGCGAATCAACAAAAGCGACTGATTTAACTGCCGCCGCGTTTGTCAAAGCAAGCGGCACAAACCGTTCACTGCACGGCGCGTTTCAAATGCAAGCCGACGGCGTTTATCTTTCAAACACCGAAGCGGACGCGGACAATTTCGTCTTTCTCTCAACGCCGCGCTACGTCGGACATTTCGCCGAACTCGGTTTTAACGTCGTCGTGCAGAAAGCGTCCGCCAAAATCCCGACCGCCGAATGCTCGATAGACGACGGCTCGCTTTCGGTCTACGCCGCACAGCAGCAAATCCAATACATCTGCCTCGAAGCTGACGGCACAGGTGGCGCATTTCGCCAAACCCAAATGCTCGAAGCCGTCCGCGCTCTATTGCCCGCGCAAACCACGCTCGCCGCAACAGTGTCTGCCGGAAAATAATTGGAGCAGTTACATTTCAGCAAGTATGTGCAATCGAAAATAGGTTGTGATTACTGAATTGTGTTGATGAAAAAGCCTTGTTTGAACCGCATTCGGATGTTCTTGACGCGCTCGAAGTTTTCAATCGGGTTGCCGTCGAGAACGAGAAAGCTGGCTTCGTAGCCCTCTCGAAGCTGTCCGATTTTTCGGTTTGGGAAAATCGTCTGCGGCGTGGTTTCGACAGCGATGCGGAGCAGCGTAAGGTTATCGAAAATTCGGTTGTCGTAAAGATACCAGAGTTCTTCGCTCAAAGTGCGCCCGAAATAATCTGAGCCGAATGCGAGAACGACTTTGTTTTTCAGCATCAGCTTGAAAAGTCGTTTTTGGCGTTCGACGATGTGGCTGAATCTTTCTCGGTCAACACTTGATTTACCGTCGGCGGTGTAGCTGGTGGTTTCGATTCTGCCGATTTGCGCGGTCGGAATGACGACGACTTTTCGACGGGCGGCGAGCTTGATGTCGGCAAGTGTTAGATCGTTTGTCAGCCGGTCTTCGGGTTTTCCGCTCCAGCCGTAATGCGGCGCGTGGGCAAAGCCGTCAACGCCGATTTTTAAGCCGAGCCGGAAATCGTTTGCCGTTTCGATGTGAGCATAAACGCGCAGATTGGCGGCGTGAGCCTTCTTCACGACGTATTCGGCGACTTCGGGCGACAAACCTTTATCGCCCGCTTTGCCGTTTCTGGAAAGCTGCTCGTAATTTTCCGCGTCGAGCAGGAAAATCTTGGCGACATCGGGTTTTTGCGCGAGGTATTTTTCCCACTTCTCGTCCACGTCTGCTTTTGAATCGAAAAACCAATAGACGTTATTCTCGCCCGTTCGTCCGAGCAGGATTTTCGCCATATTAGCTTCCCAATCCGCCGGATTATAAAAGCCGAGCGCACGCGGTTCATAAGCGAGAAACGGATGTCCGAGCGTGGAAGTCAATCCGCCGTTAGCGTAAATGACATCGAGGGACGAAGGTTTATTGAAAAACGGTCTGGCTTGTTTCGCGCCCGTCGCGTAATTCCCTAAAACCTGGACATAAAAAGTTCCTTCGTTCAGATAGGCTTTGATGAGATTTTCAAGATTGAATGTTCCGTCGAGATTGTGCGTGTGCGCGTCCGCAAACGGCGGTATAACAAATCCGCCCGCAAGGTCGGTTGTTTCGTCAATTTTGGACGGCTTCTTTTTAGTCAGCGTGCCGTTGACCGAATAGAAAATCTGACGCTTGAATTTCTTGCCGTCAAACCATTGCCCGTTGATGAATTTGTGTGTTTTCTCAATTGAATTGTTCGTTTGAGAAAAGACGTTTATTGACTGGAAAGACAGAACCAATAAAACCGCGAAAAAAGTCGTTAATCTGGATAAGTTCGTCATAGAATCAATTTAATCATCACCGCTTCAGAAACAGAAGCAGCGCGCGGATTAAATCAAACTTAAGCAGAAAACGAATTTTCAATCGGCGACACGGCTCGTTTGTCGCTCGGCGAAATATCCATCGCACATCAGCGTTTTAATTGCCGCACGTTAGGCAAAGTGGTTAAAAAACGAAAAAGGGAAGTCTTGTTAACAAGACTTCCCTTTTAATTTTTCTCGTGTCCGATTTGAATTAAACTCTTCTGTTCGGATTCGTGTCATCGTCCGGCAAAACTTTGTCGTCTGGATTCACTGACTCGGCTACTTCATGACCGCCGACTGCGCCGCCGACTGCACCGATAACTCCGCCGACTGCCGTTCCCGGTCCGGGAGCAATCGCCGAACCAATCGCCGCGCCCGTAACTCCGCCTGCGACTGCGCCGCCGCCGGTTCCGACTGCGTGGTCGCCGTCCTGTTCATCGCCCGGCTGCGGATTGACCGCTTCGGCAACTTCGTGTCCGGCGGCTCCACCTGCGATTCCGCCTGCGACAGCGCCGACCACTCCGCCCGCTGCCGTTCCGATTCCCGGAGCGACGGCTGTTCCGATTGCCGCGCCGGTTGCCGCGCCGCCTGCTACGCCGAGTCCGGTTCCGACGACGTGCGAACCGCCGCTTCGGCTAAATTCATTATGGAAATGTTGTGCATCTTCGTCATTGCGAGCGTTAACGCCCATAAAAACGCCGCCATTCTTAATTCCCGATTCATATTCGGCAGCGTGTTCTTCAGGAATGCCGTGTCCGACGAGCGCGCCGATCAAGCCGCCGGTTAAACCTCCTGCGCCTGCGCCGGTTAAAGCTGCTACGAGCGGTCCGGCAACAATTAAACCAAGTCCGGGAAGCACAACACTTGTGCCGATTGCCGCGATGCCGCCGATGATTGCGCCTAAAGTGCCGCCAATAGCTGCGCCTTTACCGGCGTCTTCTAGGGTTTTATCGCCGAGAGCCGATGTATGCTCACTGCCTTCCGGATAATATCTGTTGCGCGTTTCGTCAGACATAATGACGTTCGTGTCATCATGCGTATAGCCGCGCGAAGTAACTGATTGATAAGCGCGTTCTGCACTTTCTCTGTCATTAAAAAGCCCTGTCACCATTCTTGATTGTCCTGTTGATTCGTTCATAAAAATTATCTCCCTTTTCTTTTTTGATTGTTAATACTTTTCGTTTTTATTTGCGATTCACAAAAGCTGTATTAAGTTCGGACAACGCAAATATCACTCGTCGCATAATTGCAATGAGTGTGCCGTATCCAAATGTTTTAACTTACAGCGAAATAAGCAAGGGATAGTTTCAGGCGTGCTCGGGTTCAAGATATTTTTCGATTAATGGTTGAAGCACGTCGAAATCAAGTGGTTTGGAAATTAAATCGTTACATCCGGCTTCTATTGCTCTTTCGAAATAGGAGTTGCCGAACGCCGTGACCGCGATGATTGGGATTTTTCCCGATGCGTCAACTTCCCTGATGGCTTTAGTAGCAGTTAAGCCGCCGACGGTCGGCAACGACATATCCATCAGGATCAAGTCGGGCAGGTGTTTTTTGAACCGGTCTAACGCCTCGATGCCGTCCGCCGCTTCGATTGCTTCATAGCCGTAGCTCTCAATGAAATATTTCATAAAGCTGCGCGTGTCTTCGCTGTCTTCGACGATGAGAATTTTCTTCGGCATAACTGAAATCATAAAAAACAATGTTTCAGAAATTAGAATACAACATCCGGCGCGATGTTGTATCGCGCCAAACAAAAAGGCGCAAACACGAATGAAAATTTTATAATGCGAACCTGCGAGCCGGCAAAGCCGACTATTGAACAGTCGGCTTTGCACCGGCGCAAGAGGCGAACCCTTTCCGCATCTTCTACCTCTTTTTACGGCAATCAATGGATTTCGCCGTTTTGTTCTCAAACTCAAATTAGTGGACGTTATATGTCGCCACCGGGTAATCGGTTGGTTGTCCCCACTGAAATGCAAAATCGGATGCGCCGCTTGTTCCTGCCGGACGGACATAGAAATTGTTTCTGTTAGTAGTTGAATTTTGCCGACTGATAGCGATGTCGGTTTTGCCGTCGCCGTTGTAATCGCCCGGAACGGGAATGTCGGTGTTCGCGCCGAATTGGTAAAACTGCGTCGCGCCGGTTTGCGTGCGGATATGAAATTCGCGCTCGGTTGCTTGACGCGTCACCGCGTAATCGGTTCGACCGTCGCCGTCGTAATCGCCCGGAATCGTCTGGTCGCCGAACCTTCCCCAATAAACCGCTTCGGTTCCACCGCCGGATTTGCTGACGTAGAAAATGCCCGAGTCATTACTTGGACGAAACACGGCGAAATCATTTTTGCCGTCGCCGTCATAATCGCCGGGCGCGACGCGGTCGCCGGTTGCGCCCCAGCAAACAGAGCGAAAATCAACATTTGCCGTGGCGGACGGACGATAATACCAAACAGTGCCATTACTGCACGGCGCGACGGATTGCAGCCCGTTATCTCTGAAAACAGCGACATCAGCTTTATTATCGCCGTCGTAATCGCCGACGATGGTCGGGTCGTCGCCCGGTTTACCGAATTGAACGGCTTGAAAAGTGCTGTCGGCGCTGCGGAAAATATAAAAATATCCGAATCCATTGACGTTGCCGCGCCAAACGGCGATGTCGTCTTTGCCGTCGCCGTCGAAATCTTCCGGTACGGAAACGTCGCCGCCGGTGAATCCGACGTTGCTGCCGAATTGAATAGATTGTGATAATTCGTTGCCGCCTCCGCTATAATTGATAAGCCACGTCGCCAAACCGTTTTCAGAGCGCGTTACGACGAAATCGGATTTGCCGTCGCCGTTAAAATCAACCGGCGCGTCAGCGTTGACAACCTGCGCGAAATTGACGTAGGCAATGCCATTGATAAGTCCTGCCGCGCCTAATGTATTTGCCGGTTGAACGATTCGATCGGTCAATGCGCCGGTCGTCGGATTGACGGTAAATGTCGTAATGTTGCGGCTCGTGCCATTGCTGACGAACAGGAAATTTCCATTTTCGTTAAACGTCAAAGTGATTGACGACGTGCCGCCGGTCGCAAACGGCGAACCGGAAACGGCGGCTAATGTCGTCGCCGCGCCCGCGCCGGAAATTTGATAAACGCCGACGCGATTGTTCGTGCGGTCGGCGAGCATCAGGAAATTTCCGTTCGGATGAATTTCGCCCTTCGACGCAAAGCTCGTCAAACCGTTGGCGAACGGGCTTGCCGTGACCTGCGCGGGAATGCCGTTCGCGGTCGTATAAACGCGCGTTAAAGCTTGACGACTGTTAATAACGAAAAGCCGTCCGCTCGCATCCGTTGTTGTCGGATTCGGCGTTTGATTTCCCGAATCGAAGGGCGAACCCGGCAGCGCGGTCAAAACTCCGTTTGCCGGATTGACGGCGAAACCGGCGAAGAAATTACCCAAGTTTCCGCCCGTGTAAAAATAATTTCCGTCACGGCTGAACGTCGCGCCCGCCGGACTGACATTCGTTCCCGCCGGATACGGACTTCCGGCGGCAGGCGTCGCGGTCGTCGCGGTGATGACATAACTGGCAATTTCGTCGCCGCCGACAATCAGCGGCGATCCTGACGGATGAACTTCGATAACACGCTCGTTGGCGATTCCGGCAATCGGCGAAAACGGCAGCGCGGCGAGCGCGCCGGTCTGTTCGTTTATCGAATACGCACTGATATTATTTGAACCTCGATTGATGACGTAAAGCCGCCGGTTCAATTTATCAACCGTAATCAGTTCAAGATTAGTCAAGCCGCCGCCGCTGAATCCGGTGGCAACAGGAAAATTAGGGAGCGCGGTCAACGCGCCCGTTGTCTCATTAACCGAAAATGCGTAAATCTGATTTCCGGCTGCCGCATCGTTTATTGCGTAGAGATAGCTCGCGGCTTTTGTTTCCGCCGTTACTGCCAGAATGCAAAAGACAGAGAATGCCGCAAGCCGAAGAAGGCGTTTTAATTTGTTCATAATTTTTTTCAAACATCGAGTTGATTTTGCTAAGCAGTGATTGTGCTTGGTTACTCTAATTCGGGTCTTCCGATTTAACTTTAATTACGTGAAATTGTTCCTAAATTTTTGTTAATTTATTTCCGTATAATCGCCGCTCGAATCGTCCGCGTATTCGCCGACCTGCTGCAAGAGCTTACCGATAAGACCTGTCCAGCCGGTTTGATGACTCGCGCCTAAACCCGCGCCAAGGTCGCCGTGGAAGTATTCGTAAAATAAAATGTGGTCGCGCCAATGTTCGTTCGTTTGAAATTTTTCCGCGCCGCCGAAAACCGCGCGTCTTCCTTCCGAGTCTTTCAAAAAGATATTGGAGAGCCGTTTTGAAAGCTCCTGCGAAACTTCCCAAAGCGTCAACATTTTCGCCGAGCCGGTCGGAAATTCGATTTTAAAGTCGTTGCCGTAATAAAAATCGAATTTCTGCAAAGATTCAATCAGCAGAAAATTCATCGGAAACCAAACGGGTCCGCGCCAGTTCGAGTTGCCGCCGAACATTCCGGTCGTAGATTCGGCGGGTTCGTAGCCGACTTCGTGGCGCGTGCCTTCGATTTCAAACGAATACGGATTCGTTTTGTGAAAACGCGAAAGGGCGCGAACTCCGAAATCGGATAAAAATTCGTTTTCCGCGAGCATATAGCGCAAAACGCTTCGTAATTTTTCTTTGGTGACGATTGATAAAAGTCGCCGATTTTCTCTGCCCGGCTGCTGCAAACAGATGATGTCGTCGGTCAAATCCGCGCGATTTTCCAAAAACCAATCGGTGCGCCTTTTCAATTCCGGCAAATGGTCAAGCCATTTTTCCTCCAGAGTTTCGACGGCGAAAAGCGGAATCAAACCGACCATCGAGCGCACTTTAATCGGAATGTTGCGCCGGTCTTGAAAATGCAGCACGTCATAGTAAAAACCGTCGCGCTCGTTCCAGAGCTGGGTTTGCTCGTCGCCCAAATTGTTCATCGCGTCGGAAATATAAACAAAATGCTCGAAAAATTTGCTCGCTACATCAGAATAGACCGCATCTTCTTTGGCGAGTTCGACGGCGATGGAAAGCATATTCAGGCAATACATCGCCATCCAGCTTGTGCCGTCGGATTGTTCGAGAATCGCGCCGTTCGGCAGTTTCGTGTTGCGGTCGAAAACGCCGATGTTGTCTAAACCAAGAAAACCGCCTTCAAAAACATTGTTGCCTTCCGCGTCTTTGCGATTGACCCACCACGTAAAATTGAGCAGTAATTTGTGAAAAACTCGTTCGAGAAATTCGTAATCGGGCTTGCCTGTGCGTTTCGCTTCGATTTGAAAAACGCGATGCGCCGCCCAGGCGTGAACCGGCGGATTGACATCTGAAAAAGCCCATTCGTAAGCGGGAATCTGACCGTTCGGATGCTGATACCATTCGCGCAGCAGCAGAATCAGTTGTTCTTTGGCAAACTCCACGTCAATCGGCGCGAACGCGACGCAGTGAAATGCCAAATCCCACGCCGCATACCACGGATATTCCCATTTGTCGGGCATCGAAATCACGTCATCGTTGTAGAGATGTTTCCATTCCTTGTTTCTGTTTTTCAATCTTTCAGTGGGCGGCGCGGGAAATTTGTCGTCGCCTTCAAGCCAGTCTTTAATGACGTAATGATAAAACTGCTTCGCCCAAAGCATTCCGGCGAGCGATTGGCGCATCACGTTTTTTGCATCGTCGTTTAGATTGTTCGGAATGATCGAAGCGTAAAATTCATCGGCTTCTTTTTTTCTTTCGACGAAAACCCGTTCGCATTCGGCGATAAACTCGCCGCCGCTGTTAAACTGTTGACCGCTTTCCGCTGATTGTTCCTTATTAAGCCGCAAATAAATTGTTTCGCTTCCGTGCGGCGCGATGTTGAAAACATAATGCGCTGCCGCTTTCGTTCCGGTATTTTCGGGATTAACCGCCGACTCTTTTCCGCTCACGACGAAATCGTTGATGCCGTCTTTGGCGAACAGCGATTCGTTTTTCCCGCCGTAGAGTTTTTCAAAGTTCGTTTCGTTTTCGCAGAACAACAATCGTTTTGCGCCCGCGCAAACAAGAGAAAAATCGCCGCGTTTTTCTTCGGTCAAGTGTATCGCCGAAAGATTTTCCACCACCGTTTCGACTTCGTTCATTGTCGGTTTCTTCGCGGTTTCATACCACGACCAGCGATTGCGAAACCAAACAGTCGGCAAAATGTGCAGCGGCGCGGTTTCTCGCCCGCGATTGTGCGCCGTGATTTTTATACATAAGTCTTCCGCGTCAGCTTTGGCGTATTCGACAACGACGTCGAAATATTTGTCGTCATCAAAAACGCCCGTGTCGAGCAATTCATATTCGGGCTGCGATTTATCGCGGCGTGCGTTTTCTTCGTAAATTTTCTGGTAAGGAAAAGCCACTTGCGGATATTTGTAGAGATACTTCATATACGAATGCGTCGGCGTGTTGTCGAGATAAAAATAATACTCTTTGACATCTTCGCCGTGACTGCCGACGTTGCCGCCGAGTCCGAATAATCTCTCTTTCAAAATCTGGTCTTGTTCGTTCCACAATGACACGGCGAAACAGATGCGCTGTTTGCGGTCGCAGATTCCCGCGATGCCGTCTTCGTTCCAGCGATAGGTTTTTGAAACAGCGTGTTCAAACGGAAAATAGTCCCACGCCGCGCCGTCTTTTGAGTAATCTTCCCGCACCGTTCCCCAAGCGCGTTCGCTGACGTAACAGCCCCAACGCTTCCAGGATTTTTTGCCCGTTTTGGTTTCCGCTAATCGTTGTTCTTCAGCATTCATAAACTAAAACCTTTTCCACATATCATTTTACATTGAACCGTTCGATTTTATTTTTAAGAAAAGCCGGAAGCTGATAAAAATAAAAATTGTTTGAGTCAATCAATGATAAATGGAAAATGCTTTTATTTCTCGTCCGTCAGGACGACTCTCAGAAAACCCTTCTCAAAAATCAGCCGCATCACCCAGAGTTTTGACATATCCTGATTAAATTCGGCTCGCTTCAAACGCCCGCCAAGGAAAATTTCTTTGCCGCCGAATTCACCGAGCACGATCTTCCCGTCAAACGTCACATAATCGAACGAATGAATCATCGTTCCTTCCTGGTTGGTCGCCGTTACGCGCAAAAGGCGTTCGTTGTCACGGGCGGCGCAGATGTAGTTGAGAACTTCCTTGCACTCGGGCATAAAGCGGCGCGGCGGCAAAACGAATTCTTTACCGATGAAATCGCCGACCGCCGCGTCCAACTCGTTCCAAATCGAATCGGTTTCTATTGAAGGTTTGACGGACGCAGCGTAAAGAATTTTTCCGGCGAGCGCGTGCAAATAAAAATATCGAAGCTGCGCGAGTTGTTTTTTCTCGTTATCGGTTTTGAGTTTTTCAAGATATTGGGCAGCGAGCGGCGCGGCGGTTTTCCAATCTTCCGACTGCAAAGCGTCGGTCAAAATTTTCCATTCAGTTTCGGAAAATTCTGTCACCGCCGCAGTTGGTTTCGGCTCGCTTGTTTTAACGGGTGTTGCGCGTTTTTGGGAGAATCCGATTGAAGCTGAAAGACAGAGCGTAATCGTAAAAAGTATAAATTTGTTCATATTACCGAACTTTAACGGGAATTTCTTTTTTGCCGCAGACCGATTCAAACGTCAGCGTAAACAATCCGGTGTTGGAACTGATTGATTTGACGGCGAAGAAAGAGCGAGCGGGCTGTTTGCCGAATTCCGGCTCAAGTGTGACTTCGACATCTGTCGGGCTGCTCGATATTGCCTTGATTTCATTGGCACTGACTTCGCCTTCGAGTCTGAGCAGAACGCTTAAACTTCCGCCGTTGTTCAAAATCGAAATGGTTTCCTGACCGGCAATCATTTTGCACGGCGGCAATGCTTCAACTTTATCAGCCGTCATAATCACGCGCGGTCTACTTTCATTATCTTCCGCCGGTTTTTTCTCAGCGACGGTTTCATTAGTTTTCGTTTCAATTCTCGGCGCGCCATTTTCGACTGGTTTTTCCACTTCCGATTTCGCTTCCGTCGCAGGCTTTTTCACCGGTTCGACTTTTGGGACGCTGATGACAATCGGCTCGAAAAGCGGTTTCGATTTCATTTCGGAATTTTGATTCTCAATCGCCGGTTTGGTTGCGATTTTCCTGTCGTCGGGCATCTCCTCAACTTTTGATTCCTGACTTTCGACTTCCTTTCTAATTTCCGGTGTCGGCGCAGGTTCGGCTTTAATGGGCGTTTCCACAGTCGAATTTTCCGGCGCCGGTTTAGTTTCCTCAATTGGCGGAGCGGATTCCGTTACGACCGGCGTAACGGTTGTTTCCTGAACGATTGTAGGCGACGCAATTTCCGTTTTCTGGTTTGGCGTTGGTTGGGCTTTCGGCTGTTCGGGCGGCGCGTTCGGCACGGAGTAATTGGAACTAAGGGCAGCAGGTTTCGAGCCGATTTTTCTTTCCAAACCGTCCGCGCTGCCGTTGACTTTTACATAAACCGACTCGATAACGCCGTATTTAATGCGGTCTGCTTCGCCGTTCGTATAGCTTTTCAGGTAAGCATCAAGCGCGTCCGGGAAATTTCCCGCCGACTCGTGCGCCGCGCCGAGCCGCCACATCGAACTGCGCCACCACGAGCTTTTTTCCGGCAGAACGCTGACGGCGCGTTTCAGGCGCGTGACGGCTTCGGCTGGCTTATTTTCCTGAAACAAAGCCCAGCCCGCTAAATCTTCGATTCTTCCGCGCACGATATTCAAAAGCGTCGGGCGCGAAACTTCCGGGACAATAACCAGCTCGTTTCGCGCAATGGCGAACCGCCGACTTTGGTAAAGTTCTTCCGCCAAAACCAACGCCGCCGCGTCAGGCACGTCCAGACCGGCATCAACCTGGGTGACTGCCGCTCTGGTTAATTCCAAAACCTTCGGCAGCGCGCGTCTTTTTTGCGCAAGCTGATTAGCGACGAAAAGCTGGCGATGCAGCTTTATTTTATCGTCGCCTTTGATGAATTCGTCTGCTGCCGCGACGGTCATTTCATCCGTTGACGTTTCAAGTTTCTGAGAAAAATCGAGCAGCGTTTTTAAACGCTCGGCGATTTCCGCATTGTCCGCCGCCTGCGTCTGAAAAATACTGGCGCGGCGTTCGGCGGCGAGCAGTTCGGTGAAACTTTTTGCCTCATGCAAAACGCGACCGCCGAGCTGCGTGGAAATTAAATTATCTTTAATGACGAATTTCTTCTGCAAACCTTCAGCGGCTTCACGGTAAAATCCGGCTTGAAAACGCGCTGCCGCCAATTCGTAATCGAGGGTCGGAAAATCGCCGTATTGTTTGGCGGCAAGCAACGTCTTTTCCGCATCGAACGGGCGTTTCTGCTGCAAAAATCCACGCGCCAGCGCAATTCGCGCCCAGGTATAACGCGGTTCGAGCGCGACGGCTTTTTCCGCCAGTTCAATCGCCCGCGCGCCTTGTTCGTGCGCCGCATACCAGTAAGCCGCGCCGACAAGCAAAAACAAATTATTCGGATTTGCTTCGAGCGATTTGGCAAATTCGCTTTCGGCTTCGGTTTTATTTTCCGCTTCAAACAGCGCGAGAATTAAGCCCGTCTGCGCCGCCGCGTCGTTCGCATCTTTCGCCGTAATTTCACGATACAGCGCGACGGCTTCCGCAGGCTTTCCCGTCGCGCGTTTCATCTCCGCCAAACTGCGTTTTGAAACCGATGAATTCTGGTCAAGTTCCAACGCCTTTTGATACGCCGCAACCGATTCGTCAAATTGAAAATCCAGCCGATTGGCGATGCCGAGCGTTTGATAAGCGGCGGGCAAAGTCGGCTCTAATTCGGCGGCGCGATTGGCAAGCCGCTTGGCTTCGGCGGCGTTTTCCGTGCCGAGATAAAACGTCGCCAGCGCGAGCATTTGCTTGGCACTGCCGTCGGCTTTTTCTTCGATTACTTTTGCCGCATCAACCGCTGCTGCCGCCGCGCCGCGAAAAAAAAGACTTGTCGGAATTTGCACGAGAACTTCGGTGAAAAGTTTGTCGGAGACGGGTTTCGGCGTTTCGCGCAGCGCGAGTTTGAAAAGCTCAATGCCCGCTTCTTTTTCGCCTGCCCGCAGCTTTTCGTCGGCAAGCGCGGCGCGTGCGCCGGTGATGAGTTCAAGGGCGCGGGTTTTCTCTTTTGATTTAGGATAATCTTCGGTGAACTTTTGCAGTGCGGCGATTCTTTCCGCCGCATCAGCAATAGCGACGGCTTTATCAAATTCCTCTTTTTCGAGCGCAGGATTGACGACCGAAACCGGCTTTCTGGGGTTGCGCGGTGTTTGTGCAAACGTCGTAAGCGAAAATAAAATCAATAAAATAAAAACGGTTAAATTTTTCATAACAATAGTTGATTGTAAACGGTTAAAGGGTAATTGTTAATTGTTAAATTCGTATCCGAATAACGCTTAACGATCAGCTATTAAGCATTCACAATTTATAATTTGCCGGAAATTGCATTTATCATCTCGCGGTTTTATGCTCAAGGTAATGAACGAACTCGAACAAGTCTGGTCGCAGAAATTAAGCGAAGCCCGCACAAAAGCGGAAAATTCGGGGCGCGAAGACGTTGCCGAATATCTGGCTTTGCGGGCGACGAACGATATGATTCGTCAGGCGAGCGTGGCGTGGCTGCTGAATTCGTTACTTGAAATCGCCGTCCAAGCCAATCGCGGCGGCGCGAACATTCGCATCGAAACTGAAAATTCGCACCGCTTCCAATTCGGAAGCGCGTCGCTTGCCGGTTCAATTGCTCGTCTGCGTCAAGGTGTTCGATGTCTGACCGTCGAAGCGGGTTGGACGCGCACGCCCGCCGACGGTTTTATGCGCGGCGGCGCG
>CBDUBY010000015.1:0-30436 GCA_965365505.1 uncultured Pyrinomonadaceae bacterium
CTTATCAGTTGCAAACGGAGAAAGCAAATATAAGCCTTTTGTCATACAGCTAACAAACCGTTGACCGTTGAAAGTTTTATCATCAAAGCAGACGAAAAAAGCGGGGAATTTTAATAAGGGAAGGAAATAAAATTTATGCTGGCAATGAATTATCGCGGACCTCGAAGGGTTCGCATTGACCATAAGCCCGAACCGGAAATACAGCATCCGCAGGACGCGATTGTGCGCGTATTGCGGTCGTGCATCTGCGGTTCGGATTTGCATCTTTATAACGGTTCGGTGCCGGATACGCGCCCGGGAATGACGTTCGGACACGAGGTTTGCGGCGAGGTCGTCGAAGTCGGTGAAGGCGTGGAAACCTTGAAAACGGGCGATCACGTTCTCGTGCCGTTTAATATCGCGTGCGGCAAATGCGTTTTCTGCCAACAGGAAATGTATGGCAACTGCCACGAATCGAACCCCGAAGCGACGGCGGTCGGCGGCATCTTCGGCTATTCGCACACGGCGGGCGGCTATGACGGCGGTCAGGCGGAATACGTGCGCGTGCCGTATGCCGATGTCAGCCCGACGATTATTCCCGAATGGATGGATTTGGACGACGCGGTGATGATGACCGACGTTGTGCCGACCGGCTATCAGGCTGCCGAAATGGGGGGAATTCAACCGGGCGATACGGTTGTAGTTTTCGGCGCGGGTCCGGTCGGCATTATGGCGGCGCGCTGCGCGTGGCTGTTCGGCGCGGGTCGCGTGATTGTCATTGACCACATTGATTATCGTCTGGAATTTGCCCGAACCTACGCGCCCGCCGAAGTTTATAATTACAAAGAACTCGGCGATGTCGTCGTGTTTCTCAAGAAAACAACCGATTGGATCGGCGCGGACGTTTGCATTGATGCCGTCGGCGCGGAAGCGACCGGCAGAGCGATGCAGACTTTGATGGGCAAACAATTACATTTGATGGGCGGCGCGGCGACGGCTTTGCAATGGGCGATAAACGGCGCCAGAAAAGGCGGCGTCGTTTCAATCGTCGGCGTGTATGGTCCGATTGGCACGCTCGTCCCGATTGGAAATATCGTTAACAAGGGCTTAACTCTGCGCGGCAATCAGGCGTCGGTCAAAAGACTTCTGCCGCGCCTGATCGAGCATGTCAAAAACGGCGTGATTGACCCGAAAGCGATGATTACGCACCGCATTCCTTTAGAAGAAGTCGCCGAAGGCTATCGAATGTTTTCCGCCAAACTCGACAATTGCATCAAGCCCGTTTTATTACCGCCAAGCGCGAGATAGGAGAAAAATAATTATGGAAATCGCACCGACAGATTCAGAAGTCAGAGAAATCGAAACCGCGCGCATTGACCCGGCGCAGGTCAAAGGCTGGGGCATTGACGTTGACCCGGAAAACGACCCGACTTACCCGATGCGTATTCGCGGCAGCCGCGACGAACATCAGGGTTACAGTTGGGATCGCCCGCCGCAACAACAATCGAATGTTGAGGTTCTGCACTCGAACGAACGCCCGAACCTTTCGTCAACTTTTGGAACTTCCACGCCGCCCGCCGGTTTAAGCGGAATGATTCGGCGCGGCGCGTTCAATTTCAGCGAAAACAGCTACGGACACTGGGTTCCGCTGATGCTCGCCGACCGCGTCGGAATGGTCGAAGGCGTCGTCAGCGATCTGGCAAGCGGACACGTGCCGAACATTTTTGAAGAAATGGGTCTGAAAGCTGAATGGAAACACAACCGCAGCGGATTTTTAATGAAAATCGCCGCCGGCGCGCTGGTTACAGCCGCCGTTATCACCGTCGTGCGCGGCAGAAGACAAAACTCGGACGATTAGCGAGCGGGCTTTTATTGATTCGAAACGAAGAGCATTTAGACGCAACCGGCGTTCAAATGCTCTTTTTTATTTGTTCCTCGAAACAATCTTTCAACATCGCGCCGCTGACGTTTACAGATGCGGTGAGTTAAAATAGATTTATGTTTCGCAGAGTTTATTTAGATAATTCGGCAACCACGCCGATTGACCCGCGCATTGTCGAGGCGATGCTGCCGTTTCTGACCGAGAAATTCGGCAACGCTTCGAGCATTCATTCGTTCGGGCAGGAAGCCCGCGGCGCGGTTGATCGAGCACGGCATCAGGTGGCGGAGATTATCAATGCCCGCCCGAACGAAATCGTTTTTACATCCGGCGGCACGGAGGCAAATAATCTGGCGATTCGCGGATTGCTTGAGTCGAATGAAAAATACGGACGGCATATTATCACTTCGGCGATTGAACATTCGGCGGTCAGGGAAGTTTGCGAAGATTTAGAAAAGCGCGGCGCAGCTGATGTTACTTATTTGCCGGTTTATGCGGACGGCATCGTGCGCGTCGAAGATGTCGCGGCGGCGGTTCGGGAAGACACAATTTTAATTTCGATAATGACGGCGAACAACGAAATCGGGACGATTCAGCCCGTCGAAGAAATCGGGCGGTTTGTTAAAAAATTAAAAGAATCGGGCAAAAAAATCTGGTTTCACACTGATGCGGTGCAGGCTGTCGGGAAAATTCCGGTTGATGTCGAAGAATTTAACTGCGATTTGCTGTCGCTGTCGGCACATAAAATCTACGCCCCAAAAGGCGTCGGCGCGTTATACGTCCGGCGCGGCGTGCGTTTGCACAAACAAAACATCGGCGGTCATCAGGAACGCGAGCGGCGCGGCGGCACGGAAAACGTGCCGTATATCGTCGCCTTCGGCAAGGCTTGCGAATTGGCAAAAACAGATTTGCGCGAAAATGCCGAACGATTAAAAGGGATGCGTGATAAATTTGAACAAAACATTGGCGAACGAATTTCCGATTTGGAATTTAACGGTAATCCCGAAAATCGTCTGCCGCACATTTCAAATGTTTCGTTTGGTTTCGTCGAGGGCGAAGGTTTATTGATAAATTTAGATTTGCAGGGCGTAGCGGTTTCGACCGGCGCGGCGTGTTCTTCCGGCTCGCTCGAACCGTCGCCCGTCATTCGCGCGCTTGGCTCGACGGACGAACTGGCGCGCGGCGCGATTCGTTTCAGTTTCGGAAAGGACAACACGGCGGAAGATGTCGAATACGTTTTAGAAGTCCTGCCGCGAGCCGTCGAAAATCTGCGTCGCCTCTCGCCGGTTTGTTCGCAAAAGTAAAAACAGTCCTGATGATTGCTCATCAGAACTGTTTTTGCGGGATTGTCAGTCCAGCTTACTGGGGTGGACTTTCCAGATGAATTAGTCGGTGATAATGAGTCCGTCGCGGTCGGTGATAATCAACCCATCTTTGTCAACGCATTCCGATTTGTCGGTGATGATGAGCCCGTCGCGGTCGGTGATAATCAAGCCGTTCAAGCCGACGATGATGATGCCTGCAATCTGGTCAAGAACGCCCGTTCCTACTGAACAATCTTTCGGCGTGTTTGCCCCTTTATCCGTGATGATTAATCCGGCGTTTGCCGAAACCGTTCCAAGACCCAATACCGCCGTCATCGCCACTGCCGTCAACATATTTTTTAAGTTTTTCATTTTCTTTCTCCTCAAGTTTTAAGTTTTAATTTTTTAGAAGTCTTTCGCTTCTTTCGCAGTTACTATTACAATCGTTGTGCCAAAGTGAAAAACGATTCGGAATAAAAAATTAAATGAGATAAATAAAGAGGTTAAGGCAGATGTTAAGTTAAAAATGATAAGAGTTATGTGGTTTTGAAAGATTGGATACCGAATTGCCACATTTACCGACGTTCGATGGTAAAGCAAGTAAAATGAAGAACTTAAAAGTTGGTTATCAGATACACACAAATCTGTTGATTATCTGGTATGCACAAAGAAAACTCTGGACGTGAATTAATGACTTTAAAGCAATAAACATGCAGATTCTGGAATTTATGTGCAGAAATGAAAGTTGCACATAAATTAAAAGTTTTGGCTTTACAAAGAAATTAAAGGAGAATGGCAAGCCAAAAAAATTGCCTGGTTCGAAAACCAGGCTCAAAACAAATTGATATTTGATCAATGCAAATCGTACAAAGCGAAGGCAAATTCAGTAGCTTAACTTAATAGAGTTCATTCCTCGCTGGATAACGCGCTGACGGCGGACGATCCGTTTCGGGTTTTTCTTCGGATTAAAGACGTTGAGCGGGCTTGGAATCATCGCCGAAAGGTAAGCGGCTTCCTGCGCGGTGAGATTCGAGGCGGACTTTTTAAAGTAATAACGCGAAGCGGCTTCCGCGCCGTAGATGTCTTCGCCCCATTCGATGATGTTCAGGTAGAGTTCCATTATCCGTTTTTTGGAAAGCTCTTTTTCAATAAAATATGTGATTAGCGCTTCGCGCCCTTTACGAAGAAAATTGCGGTCTTCCGAGAGATAAAGATTCTTGGCAAGCTGCTGTGTGACGGTTGACGCGCCGCGTTTGAATGACGGCATCGGCGGAATCCAACTTTCCGGGTCGTAATCGCCTTCGGCTTTGGCTTCCTTTTCGCCTTCGCGCTGGGCTTCTTCCCACGCGCTGTTGATTGCGTCCCAATCGAAACCGTCGTGTTCAAAAAATCTCGCGTCTTCGCCCGCCAGAACTGCCCGCTGCAAATGCGGCGAGATTTGTTCAATCGGCATCCAGATTTGATATTTCTGCGGTTGTCTGCCGGCGGCTTTGGCTTCGGACAGGCGATGTTCAATCATCGAACTCGTCACCGGATTTTCAGTTTTGAGTTTTGAGATATTTGGAAACGTAACGATTTCGTAAATCAGCCAGACAGCAATCGCGCCGCAAAAGATTGAGAATAAAATTTTCGTCCAATACCACATTCGGATTTTAGATTGCGGATTCTGGATTTAGGATTTCCGTAAAAAACCATTCCGCATAAACTAAACAATTATCATTTAATCAGCAAACAATCCAAAATCCATAATCTAAAATTTCAAATCGTTAATCATATTGCCGACAATTTTTCCTGAACTGATAACGCCCGGCAAGCCCGCGCCCGGATGCGTTCCCGCGCCGACGAAATATAAATTTTCGATGTCTTCGCTGTGGTTGTGCGGGCGCAGGTAAGCCGATTGCAAAAGCGTCGGTTCGACCGAGAACGCGCTGCCGAGATAGCTGTTCAAAGTGTCCTGAAAATGCAGCGGGTCAATGTAATGTTCGGTGACGATGTGTTTTCGCAAATCGGGCAGATAATTTTCTTCGAGAAATTTATAAATCGTCTGCTTGTAAGGTTCTGCTTGCGTCGTCCAATCAACGTCGCCGCCGAGATGCGGAACGGGCGACAGAACATACCACGAATCGCAGCCTTCGGGCGCAAGCGATTTGTCAGTCGCGGTCGGGCGATGCAGGTAGAGCGAAAAATCTTCAGCCAGAATCTTTTTGTTGAAAATATCTTCGAGCAATTCTTTGTAGCGTTTGCCCATAATTATTTCGTGGTGCGCGATGTCTTGGTATTGGCGATTCGTGCCGAAATAGACGACGAACAGCGACATCGAATAATTCAAACGCTTGATTTTTTGGTCGGTGTTTTTGCGGCGGAATTTTTGCGGAATCAAATTCAAATAGGTAAAAGCGATGTCGGCGTTTGAAACAATCGCGTCGGCTTCTAAAATTTCGCCCGATTTTAATTTTACGCCGGTTGCTTTGCCGGTTTGTTCGTCAATTAAAATCTCGGAAACTTCGGTTTCGGTGAAAACTTCGCCGCCGCAGTCGCGGAATAAATCGCCGAAGGCTTTAACTAACGCGCCGGTTCCGCCCATCGCATACCACACGCCGAAACGCTGTTCGAGTTCGTGAATCATCGCGTAAATCGAAGTCGCCGTGAACGGATTGCCGCCGATTAAAAGCGGGTGAAAACTGAACGCCTGCTGCAATCTTTCGTCGGTAAAATACTTGCCGGCAAATTTGACAACGCTGCGGTCGGAGCGCAGTTTTATCATTTCGGGAACGACTTTGACCATATCCCAAACTGACGTGAAAGGCTGGTCAATCAATTCAAAACCGACGCGGTAAATCTCGCCCAAGTCTTTTGAAAATCTTTTGTAGCCTTCGACATCTTCGGGGTTGAATTTGCGGATTTGATTCAAAAGATTTTCTTTATCATCGTTGTAATTGAAAACCGCGCCGTCGGGAAAACGGATGTTGTAAAAAGGATCGAGCTTGACGAGTTCGACGTAATCCGCGCGCTTTTTTCCGGCGAGTTCAAAGATTTCGTCAATCAGCCACGGCGCGGTGATGATGGTCGGTCCGCCGTCGAATTTAAAGCCGTCCTGTTCGTAAACATAAGCGCGTCCGCCGAGCTTGTCGCGTTTTTCAAGTATTGTAACGGCGTGACCGCTCGCTTGCAGGCGGCACGCCGCCGCGAGTCCGCCGAAGCCGCTGCCGATAACGATAATTTTCATTGCTCTTAGATTAAAGAAATAATCGGCGGATATGCAAACGCATTCAAATTTCTGCGATTATTCGAGTTTTCAAACAGCTTCTAAATAGCCGTCGGCTTGAGTCGGAACCGTTCCGGGGCGCACCGGAACGATTCCAGTGCGCCCCGGAACGGTTCCAGTGCGCACTGGAACGGCTCAGACTGCACCGGAACGATTCCAGTGCGCACTGGAATCGTTCCGTCTTGTGTAATTTTTAACCTTGCTTGCAATTTATAATGCAATTAAAATCAAATAGCGGTAAAATAATTCAATCTGTAATTTCTGTATAACCGTCAAAAAATCACGATGAAAGAGTGCCAGCTTTGTAAAAATTGCTATACCGATGAAGTCAATACCTGCCCGAAAGACGGGATGCCGACGTTTCATTCGATTTCGGGCGAGCCGGTTTTGGAAGGCAAATATCAGCTTGAATGCCGGCTCGGACAAGGCGGAATGGGCGTGGTTTATAAAGCGCGTCACGCTTATCTGAAAACGGCGCACGCGATAAAAATTATTTTGCCCGACCTTGTTGGTAATGACCCGCAGCTCGTCACGCGCTTTCGTCAGGAAGCATTAGCCGCTGCCGCGATTCGCCATCAGAACGTCGTCGGCGTTTCCGATTACGGCGTGGTTTTGGGAACGATGCCGTTTCTCGTGATGGAATATGTCGAGGGCGAATCGCTCCACGATTTGCTCGAAAGAGAAAAGAAATTAACGCCCGAACGCGCTCTGGAATTAATGTCGGCGATTGCCGCCGGTGTCGGCGCGGCTCATCAGCAAGGCATCGTTCACCGCGATTTGAAACCGCTCAACGTGATGATTTGCAGCGACAAATCGAATATGTCCGAAGCGGTCAAGATTCTCGATTTCGGTCTGGCGAAAATAAAATCCGGCGAGCTGCTCGGTTCATTTATTCAGGCGCAGACGACCGGATTAATGGGTTCGCCGTATTATATGGCTCCCGAACAATGGGCGGACGAAGAGCCGAGCGCCCAATCGGACGTTTACTCACTGGGCATAATGCTTTATCAAATGATGGCGGGCGACGTGCCGTTCAAAGGCGGTTCGATTCCGGCGATTATGAAAAAGCATCTGTCGGACGAAGTGCCGCCGATGAGCAGCTTTAATGTCACGGTTGCGCCGCAAATCGAATTAGCCGTGCGCCACACGCTCGAAAAAAGCCCGGAAAAACGCACTGCGTCGGTCGAACAGTTGGTTGACGAATTTCGCTCGGCAATCGGCAGCACGTCGCAGAATTTCAGCGTCAGCGGCTCGCTCGGCTCGACGACCAACCGCTCAATGCCTTTAGCGACTCTGAGTATTTTAACGAACCCGCCGGAAGCGCAGGTTTTCGTGGATAATGTTGCTGTCGGGCGCAGTCAGTCGGACGGATGGTTTAATCTCGAAGGCTTGCAGAGCGGCAACCATCATCTGCGCGTCAGCAGCGAAGGTTTTCACCCGTGGGAAGGCAATGTAATGTTCGACGGCAAGCCGCGTCAACTCGTGGCAGAACTCAGACCGCAGTTCAAACCGGAAAGCGGCTCGATACCGATGCCGACCTTTGAAACCGTCAGTAGTTTTACATCGCCGCTCAAACCCGACACGCCGCCGAATCTGTCCGCCACGCACGGCGCGGAAACAATCAGGCAGCCAAGTCTTTCCAATTCACAAGGCTCGCAAACGTCGAATCACCAACTGCCGCCGCAAACCTGGCAATCTTCCGGGCAAAACGTTTTACTCAAATCGCAGCCGGTAAAGCCCAAATTCTCGCAGATGATGAAGGCGATTATTGGAATCGGCGGCATATTACTACTTGCTATTATTGGAGTCGGCGGAATGTATGCGCTCGGACTTATCGGCGCGGGCAATACAAATCAAAATTCAAACGTCGTCGTCGTCGTATCGAACGCGAACAATCAAAATTCTTCAACGAATCAAATTAAAAGCGATATGGCGAAAATCGAAGGCGGGAAATTTACGATGGGACGCAACGACGGTCTGCCGATTGAACAGCCGGAACACGAAGCGGACGTGAAAACTTTTTGGATGGACAAAACGGAAGTAACGACCGGCGAGTATTACGAATTTGTCAAAGCGACAAATTACACGCCGACACCGGCAAACTGGGAAGGCGGCAAACCGCTTGCCGGAAGCGAAAAACTGCCCGTCCGATTTGTTAACGTAGACGACATCGAAGCGTTTATTAAATGGCGTTCCGAACGCGATAAAGTCACTTACCGGCTGCCGACCGAAACTGAATGGGAATATGCCGCCCGCAACGGCAACGCGAACAATCTCTACCCGTGGGGCGATAAATTTGAAAAAAGCTGCGCTGTTCTAGACGAACCGGACACCGAACCCGAACCAGTCGGGTCGAAGAAATGCGGCGAAAACAAGTGGGGCGTTTTGGATTTAATCGGCAATGTTTATGAGTGGACGGAAACGCGAACCGCGCTTTATCCGGGAAATCCGGGCGATGTCAAAGACCAGTTTAAGGGAATTACCAATGTTATTCGCGGCGGCTCGGCGTTTGATAAATCCGGCGGCAAATCGGCGATAACTTCGACATACCGGGGTTTCGTTGAATTAACCAAAAGAGATGCGCGGTTAGGATTTCGGCTGGTGCGCTCCGAATAACTTAAAAGGAAAGCATTTTCCATTTGTCATTCGATTGTGAACGCGCGTTTTTCTCGGTGATAAATAAAAATTTCAAATGAAAAATGGAACGGTTTTTATGCTGAAAGACTTTAAGATTTACAAATACGTTTTAGTGATTGGCTTGCTGCTTTTGCCGTTGTTGGCAAAAGGTCAGGATTTGGGCAGCAGCAGCGGGCTTTTTAATAATCCGAAAACAAAAGCGGCTCCGAAAAAAACTCCGCCTAAACCGAAGATTCGACCGGCGCGGGCGAAAACCGCGCCGAAATCGAGGTCTAGGTCGAGGAAAACTCAAATCGCCGATAAACAAACTCCAAAGCTGCAGGTTGCTGCGCCGCCGACAAATCTCGTGATCACGGTCGGCGATAAATCAACCGGCGATTACGACGAATTTTTCGAGCGGGCAATCGAAGAAGGCAATCTGGCGCGTGACGTTCGCGAATACGCAAAAGCCGAAGCCGCATATCTGCGCGCTCAAAGTCTAAAATCGAAAGATTCACGCGCCATTTACGGTTTGGGAAATCTTTACAGCGACCAGCAGCGTTGGGAAGAAGCCGAACGCGCTTATCGGACGGCGATTGAAATCGAGCCAACTGCGCCTGAACCCTATATCGCCTTGAGCTATGTTTTAACGCAGCCGATTATCGGCGGCAATTTGAGCGACCGTTATGCCGAAGCCGAAACTATGGCGCGGCAGGCAATCGCGCTTGACCAGAAAAACGCGCTCGCTTACGACCAGCTCGGTGTTGCCCTCGAACTCGGCGGCAAAGTTGCGCAGGAAACGCAGATGGCTTACCGTAAGGCAATCGAACTCGAACCGACGTTCGCGCTGGCTTACGCGCACCTCGGCAGACTTTTGAGAAAAATCGGCAAGGCGAACGAATCAGCCGCCGCTTACCGCATCGCGATTCAGTATTCAACCGACGTGCCGACAATGATTTTAGTCGCCGACGTAATGCAGTCACAGCAGAAATATCAAGAGTCCGAGCAGCTTTTGCGGAAAGCGCTCAAAGAAGACGACCGAAATCCGACCGCGCTTTATCTGCTCGGACGCGCACTGACGACGCGCGCAAGTTACGAGGAAGCAGAAAAGGTTTTGAAAAAATCGGCGGAAGTCAGCCCGAACAGTTTCGTTTCCTACGCGCTGCTCGGCTCGATGTCTATGCGCCGCGAACGGTTCGACGACGCGGAAGATTATTTAATGAAAGCCGTGCGTGTCGTGTCCCCGAACGAAAAAAAGCGTCTGGCACAGGAATTTGAAGCCGTCGGCGACGGCTATTTGCGCGTTGGAAAGAACAAGGATGCCGCTCGCGTATTCCGCCAGGCAGTCGAGCTCGATAAAGAGAAAACAGTTTTAACGGATAAATTAGCCAGAGCGCAGGCAAATTAAAAATCAAGTAAAATGCGGAACCCAGCAGTTATTATCTTGCAATAATGGTCTGGTTGTTGAAGAACACATTCGATTATTGGATGCGTTTCCGCAACTTTAAAAAAAATGAAAATTGAATCGCATTAAACGTATCTGCAAATAAGCGTTTGTTGGACGCTTTAAAGAAGGATGGAAATTTTCAGCAATACGGTGGTTGCGACGCTTAAAAATACGATGCTTTATTGTCCGAAATGTCAGGAAACTTACGAAGAAGCGGTTGGACGTTTTTGTCCGAACGACAATGTGAGATTGTTGACTGCGTCGTCTGCCGATAAAAATACTAACCAGGTCGGCGGAGTTTTCAGCAACGTCTTAAATCGCCTGAGCAGCGAAGAAGGCGAAAAATTTTCTTCCGTTCCGAAATTTTCACAAATCGAACAACAGTCGCTTGCCCGTCCGAATTTTCGTCCGCCGACGGGCAATATTTTCCAGGACGATCCAGAGTTCGAGTTAGAACTCGAACCGCCGCCGAAAAACAAATCATTTATTTCCGAACTTGCCGGACAACTGAAAAAATCAGAGGAAACCGCATCCGAACAATCGCCGGTTGCCGACGCGAAAGCTGCGGATATTTCGGCTTACGACCAAATTAATCCAACCTTTCTGCCTGAACAGATTATTCAGAATCGTTATCGCGTCGTCGAATTAATCAGTCACGATGAATCGAGTAGCGATTATCTGGCAACTGATATTTCCGCCGACAAAAAAGTTGTCGTTAGAGTCTTGTCCTGCGACGATATGGACGATTCCTGCGCGGACAAAATTTTCGCCGAAGAAAGAACTTCGCTCGCGCAACTAAATCATCCAAACATCGCCAACATCATCGAATCGGGCAAATTACCCGGCGGAATTCCGTTTATCGTCAACGAATATGTTCAGGGCGAAACGGTCGCAAATTATCTGGAAAAGAGCGGGCAATTCAACGCGCTGCGAACCGCCCGCGTCGTTCGTCAAACGGCTGACGCGCTTGCTGCCGCGCATCAAATCGGCGTTTTGCATCGCGGTCTGAAACCGGAAAATATCGTTTTAACCGTTGATGAAAACGGAATTGAGCGAGTCAAATTAATAAATCTCGGCGGGGCGAAAGAAAAATTAAACGAAAAAAACCTGCTTTACAAATCGCCCGAACAAGTCGAGGGCAAAGTTGCTAATTTTACCAGCGACAGCTATTCGCTCGCGGTCATCGCCTATCAGATGCTGACCAACCGGTTGCCGTTCAACGCCGCGTCGGTCGGCGATTTATTGAGAGCGCAGCGCGAAGGCTTAAAACTGTTCGCTTCCGATTTGCGCGAGGATTTACCTGCGTCGGTTGATAAGATTTTGAAAAAGGCTCTGTCATTTAATCCGTTCGACCGTTTTGAAAAAGTGCAGGATTTCGGCGACGAATTTTTCGGCGAGATTATCCTTAACGCGCCTTTGGAAATTGATGAAGAGCCGGTCGAAACAAATTCCGTCAAGCAGGTTGATGAGCCGACATTCATTTCATCGCCGCCAACGGTCACAAAGCCGGCGAATGAAACCACGCCGATAGTTGCTGACGATTACCTGCCGACGATTCGTGAAACAAAACCGGCAGCCCGCTTGATTAAAGCGACCGAGGCTTTGGCGTGGGAAAAACGCTCGCCGGAAAAGCCGAACGAGCCGACCTCGCGCAGCACTTTATTTTCAATTCTAGGCGCCGCCGCGGTGTTAGCCGCACTGTTTGCGATTTGGTCTTACTTTATCAATCGTCCCGAACCGACTATTCAAATGCCGGTTGAAAGTGTCAATCAAAATATCACAACCGCCGAAACTTCACCAATGGTCGAAACAACCGCGACCGCCGAAAACTCAGAAACACAACCGCCGCGCGTGGTGACACAGCCGCCAAATACCATCTTTTTCCAAAACAGCAGGGAAAATGTAAAGAGTGATTTAGCGAAGAATTTTCTCGGATTTTCGCTTTACTTTCCGAAAGATTGGCGGCGCAACGCGGCTCCGAATAATTTTCTCGACATTTCAAAAACCGGAGCGGGCGGATTGCCGGTCGAGCAGATGATCGTTACTTATTACAACAGTAAGGGAACTTTTGAAGCGGACACGGAAATATTTCCGGCGCAGGTCAAGGAAACCAATCAAAGCCTGAAAAAAATTCTGCCGAACTACCGCTTGATTTCCGAAGGCGCAAAAACAGTTAACAACACTTGGCAGGCTTACGAAATCCAGTTTCAGGGAACAGGGAAAACGTCTGCCGGGAAAGCAATGACAATCTGGGGCAAACGTCTTTTCATTCCAACAGCGGTTCCCGAAAAGAAAAACGGCTACGTCGTCACGTTGTTGGCGACCTCGCTCTCGAAAGAAGTCAAAAACGTCGGCGATGTTGGTGTGAAAGGCGAACTTTCCTCGATACTCGAAACCTTCGAGCCGGATCAAAATTTTTAGGTATAACCGGATAATAAAAGCCTGAAGAAACGACGCGAAACAAATCAAGAATTTTTCGTGTCGTTTCGTTTTGCGCGGGTGGTTTTCTACTCCTGCTTTTTGTTTTCGCTCGTTTAAGCTAAAATTATGCCGAACTGTTTTTTAATTCTACCTTTTATATTTCCTATTGAATGAAAATTGTTTTAGTCGAAGAGCGCGGCGGCAGTCAGTTGCCGGAAAAGTCTTTTAACCAGGAAACGATTCGCGTCGGACGCGATATAAATGATTGCCAGGTCGTATTTGACAACGCTTTGTATCCGATGGTTTCGCGTCGCCACGCCGAATTGCGGTGGCAAAACGGGCAGTGGTTTTTTCACGACTTAAACTCTAGTTACGGCACATTTCTCGACGGTCGAAAAATCTCTGCGCCGGAAGCAGTTCAAGTCGGCAGTCGCCTGCAATTCGGTTCAAAAGGTCCGACGATGCGCGTCGTTTGGTTGGAAGCCGCCGCGCCGCAACCGTCGGGGTTTGCGCCAAACGCTTATTCGAATCAATCGCCCGCTTCATCTCACACTCCGAATAATTTCCCAAATCAAAGTTCACCGCAAAACGTCCAGCCGACGAATCAATCGGCGGGCAATCAAATCGCGCAGCTTGAGTTTGTGGACGCAACGCCGCCCGCCTCGCCATTCAAAATCGAGAAAAACAGTCTGTGGCTCGGACGCGACCCCAACGGCGATATTGTTTTTGATGCGAACGCCGTAATGGTTTCGCGCCGCCACGCGGAAATTCGTCGGAGCGGCGAAGATTTTATCATTCACGACGGCGGCAGTTTTAACGGCACGCTCGTCAACGACCAGCGCATTTCCACGCCGACACCGCTTTACCATAATGACGAAATTCAACTCGGAATGGGCGGTCCCGTTTTGCGATTTAACGCGCCTCTCCGTCTTGCTCCAAAGGGCGCGAGCCTCGCCGGTCAGCGTTCAATCGCCATCGGTCAGCTTGTTAATTTAGACGGATTAAATGTCGCCAACGCGGTTTCCGGTTCGACGATGGTTTTCAACGTCGGCAATATGACGCAGAAAGTCTCAAAAGACGTTTCCTCAGCACAGCCGCAGCTTTTGATGTCGCTCACTTTCGGCAACAAAAACGAATTGACCATCGGACGCGACGACAAAAGCGACATTAAAATTGACGGTTTGCAAATCTCGAATCGTCACGCGCGCCTGTTGCAAACCAATTCCGGCATTATTATCGAAGACTTAAATTCGACGAACGGCGTTTACGTCAACGGCAGCCGCGTTACGCGGCAGACAATCACGCCCGAAGATCAGGTGCAAATCGGCTCGTTTCAGATTCGCGTTGACCCGGCGAAAAACATCGGCGTTTTCGATACGCGCTCGAAGACGAGAATTGATTCGGTCAACATCACCAAGGAAGTCAAAAATCGGCAGGGCGGCGGCACGATTCGGCTGCTTGACACGGTTTCGCTTTCGATTCAGCCGAACGAATTCGTCGGTCTTTTGGGTCCGTCGGGCGCGGGCAAATCAACTTTTATGGACGCGCTCAACGGTATGCGACCGGCGAGCGGCGGCAGCGTTCTCATTAATAATCTCGACCTTTATCAGCATCTCGATTCGCTAAAACAATCAATCGGCTACGTGCCGCAGGACGATATTATTCACCGCGAATTAACCGTTTATCGAACTCTTTATTACGTGGCAAAATTAAGATTGTCGAGCGACGTTTCAAAAGCGGAAATCAATCAGATTATCGAAGAAGTAATGGACGTAACCGGCTTGACCGAACGCCGCGACGTGCCGATCAATCAACTTTCCGGCGGACAGCGCAAAAGGGTTTCCATCGCTGTCGAATTGATTACCAAACCGTCCGTGATTTTTCTCGACGAGCCGACATCGGGTTTAGACCCGGCGACCGAAGAGAAAATTATGAAGCTGTTCCGGCAAATTGCCGAATCGGGCAGAACCGTGATTTTGACGACGCACGCGATGGAAAACGTGAAACTGTTTGACAAGATCGTCGTGCTGATTCGCGGTAAATTAGCTTTCTACGGCAAGCCGTCCGAAGCGTTGGCGCATCTCGGCGCGAGCAGCTTTAAGGAACTCTACGACAAACTCGAAGAACCGATTGAGCAGCGTGTTAAATTAGCGGGCGGCAATCGGCAGCAAATCACCGAACAAGTCGCCGAAGAATGGAAACAAAAATTTACCCAAACGCCGCAGTTCAAAAAGAACGTTTATGAGCCGCTGCGAGATTTAGGGAAAGTTCAATCGCACGGTGTTCAGAAAAAACGCCGCCTGGGGTTATTCGGCTCGATTCGACAATTTATAACGCTTTCCCGAAGATATTGGGAAGTGCTTTTCCGCGACAAGCTGAATCTGTTTATTCTGCTCGCGCAAGCTCCGATTATCGCCGTGCTGGTTTATTTCGTGATGGGCGCGAATCAGCCGCGCGATTTCGCATATTTCGTTTTGTCGCTCGTCGCCGTCTGGTTCGGAACTTCGATTTCCGCCCGTGAAATCATCCGCGAGCGCGCCGTTTATAATCGCGAGCGAATGGTTAATCTAGGTTTAGTTCCTTATGTGTTTTCCAAACTTTTCGTGCTTGGAGTTATCGTCGGCATTCAATGTCTGATGCTGTTCGTGCCGCTCAAATTTCTGGATATTGTCGGCTTGATGCCGATGCCCGGCGAGCTTTTGGGAATTCCGCAATTCTGGGCAATGCTCCTTACTGCCGGAGTCGGGATCGCGCTCGGATTGCTTATTTCCGCGCTGGTGAAAACTTCGGAGATGGCGACGAGCTTAGTGCCGTTGATTTTGATTCCGCAGATTTTATTTTCCGGCTTGGTCGGTGTTCCGACCGGAATGAATAAGGTCGCCGGTCTGCTGATGCCCGCTACCTGGTCGTTCGACACGATGAAGCGATTTTCGACGCTCGACACTCTGGAAGAGGAAGGCGCGGACGCAGGCGGCAAAAACAAGGGTTTGGGGCTTTATAAAAACATCGAAACCGAGAATGATAAAATCATCGCTGACGCGAAATCCGACATCGAAGAATACCGCGACAACGCCAAAAAAGATTCGGACAAATACAAAAATGATTTAGAAAAATATCTGAGCGAAATCAAATCGGGTCAAAGCGCGAGCGAACCGAAGCAGCCGGAAATGAAACCCGCGCCGGAAATAAAACCGGCGGTTAAAATTCCAGAAGATTTGAGCCGGTATGTCAATTTTCTGCATCCGTGGATGAATGAGATTTTAAATCAGATAGTTTTAATGCTAATGTTTTTTATGCTGGTTGTCGCAACTTTGATTGTGCTGCGGCTGCAGGATATTGGTTGAGAGGTTTTAATGAAAAATACATTTGCAAACATAATTTTGTTCACCGCGCTTTGCGTCGCGTTTTCTAGTTTCACGGCTTGCAACTCGGCAAGCACACAACCGAAAGGTCCGATTATCGAGGTCGCGTCAAACGACGTGAACGCCGCGAAAACCGAAACCGAGGCGGGAAAAAACGGTGTTTCTCCGCCTGCGCCGGTCGCAATTATGCAGTCCGATATTAAAGATTTGGAAGGCAAGACGTTCAAACTTGAAGACAAAAAAGGCAAAGTCGTTTTGGTCAATTTGTGGGCAACGTGGTGCGGACCGTGCCGCTCGGAAATGCCGCATTTGGTCGAAATGCAGGAAAAATATAAAGACAAAAATTTTGAAATTCTCGGTTTGAACGTAGATGACGAAAGCGTCGAAGCGGTAAAATCGTTCGGCAAGGAAATGAAGTTAAATTATTTTCTCGGATTCGCGGACAGTAAATTGGTCGGCGAATTTATGAAACTCAGCCGCCAGCAGGGAATTCCGCAAAGCTTTCTCATCAACCGCGAAGGAAAAACGGCGGGCGTCTTCTTCGGAGCCGGCTCGAAAGCCGTTAATGGAATGAAGGAATCGGTTGAAAAAACGGTTAATGAATAATTAAGAGTAAGCAATTAAAAGAGAAAGGCGGATTGTAAAGCGTGAAACTTTATAATTCGCCTTTCTCCTTGAACTGCTTATTGCGAAATCTTTGGTTCGACCAAAATCGTCTTAAAGCTCGACAAACTTACCAAACCCGCGCCCGCGCCTTTCGGTTTGTTTACGAATTTTTTTTGAGTGTAATGCACCGCGACTTTCGGCTGTTCTCTGGCACGACTGAAAAACGCCGCCATCTGTGCCGCCTCGAGCAGCGTTTTTTGCGGAATTTCTCCGCGATTCGGGTTTTTCACGATGACGTGCGAGCCTGGATAATCCGCCGCGTGCAGCCACAAATCAGACGCCTTGGCGACGCGAAATGTTAAAAAGTCATTGTCTTTCGAGCCTTTCCCGACCAAAATCTCAAAACCTTCAGATGATTTATAATTTCGTGAACCCGTAAAACTTTTCGTTTGTTTATCTTTCGCTTTAGTCGGTCTGGCAATCTTTTCGTCTGCGGAATCTATAAAAAACCGCTCATCTTTTTCGGCTATGGCTGCCTCAAGCGTTTCCAGTTGTGATTTGAAATCTGCAATCTGAATTTCTAAATCTTCCAGCCGATTTGAAAGTTCCGTTTGCGCGTTCCGAGCCTTGGTGTAGCGTTTGAAAAACTTTTCGGCGGCTTCCGATATCGAATTATTTTCATCAATTTCAATTTCAACCGTCGGCGTGTTTTCGTCGTAAAAATCCGTGACGTAAATTTTGCCGCCTTCGCGTTTTGCCGTGGCGAGATTGGCGAGCAGCAAATCTCCAAACCGTTTCCACATAGTCGCGTCGCCGTGATTTTCCAAATCCTGAACGAGTTTTTTGAAAAGTTTTTCGCGCTTTGAGATTTCCTGTTTAAGTTTGTTTCGCGCCTGATTTGCCTTTAATTGGAAAATCTTTTCTGCTTCCAGTTTTAGATAATGCGCGTCCAAACTTTCCGACAAATTCGTAAATTCGCCTTGCGGAAAACTCGCTGCGTCGCCGCGTTTCTGCATCGCCGCGTCCGCAACCGGCGGCGCGTAACGCGAAGCGATTTCCTGTCCCGCGCCGAAAGTTTCGCGGCAGCTATCGAGTATAAAATCGTTTTTGTCGAGCAGAAAAAGATTTGCCGAGCGACCCGTGAACTGTGCGACCAGAGTATATTTTTCCGCTTGTCCGAGTTCGTCTTTTGCTGACAATGCGAAGCGCAGAACGCGCTCGTTTTCTAATTTTTCGATGGTTTGCAAAATTGAATTTGCCAGTCGTTTTCGCAGAAACATCACAAAGCCGGTCGGACTTTTCGACTGCTTTTCCAAATCGCGCATTCGTCGTTTGATTAAATAAATTCGCGGCGCGGACGGCTCGACATTGATGTAAAGATAAAGGGAATCGGGAAGGCGAAAATCTATCGCCAATTGAAAGCGCGAGAGTGTAAAAATTTTGCCGAACTTACATCCGATTAAAACGGACTCAAGTTCGGCACTGACTTTTTCGAGAGTTTTTTCGTTCACGATAAACAGTTTCAGGTTTCGAGTTAAAATCAAAATCTGAAACCTGAAATTAATCTTCTTTAACGACGAGCGTTCCCGAAAGCAAATCGTGGGCGGCGCGTTTGTCTTCGTTAAAAAACACTGACAAAAATCCGATGCCGCCAAAGGCGAGCGACAGCAGATAAACGGCGGAACTGACCGCCGCTTGATGAAACGACGGAAAATCTTCGGTTTCAATGTCAATGATTTCCAAAGAAAAAAGCCGCATTCCGAAAGTTCTGCCGTAGACTCCGATTGCCGTCGTCAAATAAATAAACATCACGAAGGCACAGGTGGCGAGAAAGGCGAAAACGCCTGCCGTCGAAAGCCAATTACCTGAAAGCATAAACGGCGAAAGCAAAAACAGGCTTATGAACGAACCGATAATCAAATCGAAAAGTCCGGCGTTAAAACGCATCGCAAACGGAGCGTAGTATTCAAATTCCTCGACTTCGATTTCTTCGATCTCAACGGTTTCAGCAGTTTCGATGATTTCGTTTTCAACCGTTGTAACTACCTCAATTTCAGTTTTAACAATTTCTTCGATTGGCGGTTTTACTTCGTCTAAAACGACCGGGCGGCTTTCAAAACTCGTCGTCAGCGGCGCGGGTTTCGGAATCGGCGGCAACTTGTTCGTATCGAGCTTTTCTTTCTCTGTTCGAAGCGACGAGGCGAGTTTCGGTTTGGCAAATGAACCGACCGGCGGATTTATTTCGGCTGGTTTTGAATTAACATCGGTTGTTTTTCCTGCAATGTGAAACGGATAATTTTTGACCGCTTTGACCGGAGCCGCAACGGGCTCGGACAGCGGTTTTTCTTCTTCGGCTAAAAATGCGCGGCGCGATTTTTCGATGCGTTCCAACGCACTGTTTAGAGTCGGGTTTTTATGTTGAAAATTTTTCGCCTCCGCAATCGGTTCGGCTTTCAAGGCGTTTGCGCCGCTGGTCATAATTTGAACGGGTTGGGCAATCGCGAAATCGGTTTCCGTTGCAATTTCACGTTCGTGGCGCTGGCGGACGACATTTTGAAGCTGCAAACGCCATTCGGGAAGCGTCGCGTTTTTGCTGTGAAACTCGACCAGTGTCGGGCTGGTCGCTTTGGCGGCAATTTCAGTCGTCATCGTTTTCGGCGCGGCATCGGGTTTAGGCGCAACGGTATTGTTGGCGGACAAATTAATTTTATTTTGCGACATTTTATTTCCTTTTAATTCAGAACGAGACGGGACGGCGGCGGAAATTTTCCCGACCAGTTCCTGACGAACCGAATCGTTGAGCATTGCGCCGCAGCTCGGACAGATTGACAATGTAACGGCATTGTTTCGATTGCAAACAGAACAGTTCATAAAAAGTGAAAAGATTAAAAGTTCAGACGAGCTTGGTCTGTTAGGTTTGGGAAATACAAAGAATTGAAAAACTGTCTGGATAGTATCAGAAATTACTTTAACCCGTCAACAGTAAAGTTAAGGAAAAGAAGAGAATTTTTGATTTTTGATTTTCGATGTTCGATTGGAGAAAAATCTTATTCAACCGAAAATCTAAAATCGAACATCGAACATTCAAAGCGGTTTTCTACCTGCAAAACCGGTTTCCATTTCGTGCCACCATTCGATATGCTCCGGTTCGCCGAGTTGCCAGCACAAAAGAATTACCTGACCGTTTCTGGTTGAAGGAAAATCAATTAAGCCGCGCGAATAATCTTTGAGCTGCACGCCGAGTTCAAATAATTCGGTAGTTATTTTGCCGATTTTATAAAGTGCTTTGACGTAGCGCGTGCCGCCTTGCAAACCGCCGCCGCCACATTCGCTTCCGGCAGCCGCCGCCAGTTTTATCGAATCTCGAACCACTGCATTAGCTGCGTAAAGCCTTTGTATTTCTTCAAGTTGCGGGCGAATAAAAGGCAACAAGTCATTGGCTTCTTCGACAGTGAAAAGTTTCATTTTATCGCTCATCGCGGATACGCACCAAATCCGAATAATTATCTGTTTCGTCTTCGGCGAACGGCTGTTCAAAACGGATTTTATTGTTGACCGGCGGAAAGTTTTTCTCCGCTTGCCCGCGAATAACCGGCGGTAATTCTTCAGGCGGAACGAATGACGGAATTTCGTATTGACCGTTTTGCGAAACGTCTTTGCGGACGAGTTCGGCGATGTCGCCCAAATCTATAAAATAATCGGCGACGTCAATCAGGCGCGGCGCAGTGTTCGAGCGAAAACCGGCGACTTCGACGCGGCAGCCTTTGTAAGCAATCGCGTTCAGCGCGTAGACAAAATCTTCGTCGCCCGAAACCAAAACCGCCGTATCGTAGCGTCCCGCAAGACTGAGCATATCAACCGCAATTTCGACATCGAGATTCGCCTTGCGCGTTCCGTCGTAAAAAGTTTTCAATTCCTTCTGTACCACGCGAAAACCGTTGCGCCGCATCCACAGCAGAAAACCCTGCTGACGTTCCGCGCCCGCGTCAACGCCCGTGTAAAAAAAGGCGCGAAGCAGCCGACCGTCGCCGAGCAGAAGGCGCAGAAGTTTATTGTAATCAATATCTATGTTGTGAAAACGGGCGGCGTGAAAAAGATTGTTGCCGTCAATGAAAACCGCTACGCGACCGCGATGCCCAAACTGCCATGACGAATTGGCAGACATATCAAACTGCATTTGAAAAAACCTTCTATAATAAAATTTTAAGATAATTCGACTGGCAGTTGACAGAAAACGGACGAGAAAATCGTTTTGAATCGGTGTTTGAAAATCTAAATAAGTAAGTTGGAAATTAGTTTATAATTTACAATTGAGAATTCGATTTAGAATCATTCTCACTACTCAAAAAAAGTTATTTTTTATAAAAAATTTGTTTTCGTTTTCTCTTAAAATACAACCGCAGTCGAATAAAATAATTACATATAGTTTGCCTTTTTGCAGGGCGAACGGTCAAGCGAAAGTTTTTCCGAATTTTTGTCTTCAAATGTATAATCTTAAAGCTATGGAGAAGAATCAGCCGAACGAATGGCTCGCCGATTTGCCCGTCCAGACGGAAAACATTCATTTCAAACCAGAAGAAATGATTCTCTGCGCGAAATGCCGAAGGACGAATCCGCCGACGCGCCTGAATTGTTTTTACTGCGGCGTCGAATTTGAGATTTCAGACGCGCTAAGTAAAATCATAAAACCGAATCTGCGGAAACTGGAAAGTTGGGAAAAAGGTTTCAATATAATTTTCCAGCTCGGCGCGGCGAATTTCAGTGAAACGAATTTAACGGAAGCAAGCCGATTGTTGAAAATCGAGAAAGAGCTTTTGCAAAGAATAGTTGCTGCCAACCGTTTTTTACCTGTCGCTCGCGTCGAATCGGAAAAAGCGGCGAAAATTATTCAAACGCGCTTGAATGAATTTGGCGTTAAAACCTGCCTCGTCAGCGATGAGTCGCTAAAGATTGAGAAACCGGCGCGACGGCTTCGCGGAATTAAATTTTTTGACGATAAAATCAAATTGACTCTTTTCAATCACGACGAACAGACCGAGTTAGCGGCTGAGGATTTAGCTTTGATAGTAAAGGGCGCCATTTTCGAGCGGAAAATTTCGGCTACAGAAAAATATAATAAACAAGGCGAAAATAAAATTTTAGACACCAGCGAAACCGCGACCGACGAAATTTTGTTAGACGTTTTCAGTCGTCGCGATTCAATCGGCTACAGAATTTACGCGAGAGGTTTTGATTTTTCTGCGCTGGCGGCGGAAAAGGAAATGCTGGCGAAAAACAATATAATCAAACTCGTCGAAAAGTTGCGCAGGTTTGCCGCGAACGTCAGATACGTTGATGATTATTTGCCGAACCGCAGTCTTTTAGCGAGCGTTTGGGAAGTCGAGCAGAAAATTGATTCTCAGGGCTTAAAGCGCGATGGCGTCGGAAAGTTCAATTTCGGAAACGTCACGACCGTCAGCAATCTGTCACAATTTACCAGGTATTCGCGTCTGCAATGGCATCTGTTATGAAAAAGTCTAAAACTCGATTTGTTTCAAAGAATAAAGTCCGAAATACAAAGCCCGAAATCCAGCGTCCAAGATTTGAGGCTGAAAGCAGTTTCAAATCTCAAAACTCAGGTTTCAAATCGAAAGCTGAAGACCAAAGACCGCAAACCGAATCGTCGCAAAATCTAATTTTCGGAACGCTGCCCGTTTTAGAAACGCTGCGTGCCGCTAATCGGCGCATCGAAAAAATCATCGTCGCCGACGGCGCACACGAACAGCGGCTGGCGGAAATTTTATTTTTGGCAAAACAAAACGGCGTTCGATTTGAGAAAACGGCGAAAGAAAATTTATCCAGATTTGTCGCGCCCGGAGCGAATCATCAAGGCGTAATCGCGTTTGTCGCGGCGGCTGATTACTATCCGACCGATAAACTGCTCGACGAAATTTATCGAAAATCAGAAGCGGGCGAAAAACCTTTAATCGTCATTTTAGACGGCGTGGAAGACCCTCGAAACTTGGGCGCGATTCTTCGCACTGTCGAATGCGCGGGCGCAGACGGCGTTTTTATTCCCGAACGCCGCGCCGTCGGTTTGACCGAAACGGTTGCGAAATCGGCGGCAGGCGCGACCGAGTATGTCAAAGTTGCCAAGGTGACAAACCTTAACCGCTTGATTGACGAATTGAAAGAGCATAACATTTGGGTTATCGGAACGTCAGGCGAAGCCGCAGCCGATTATACGGATTGGGATTTCGACCAGCCGTGCGCACTGATTTTAGGCGGCGAGGGACGAGGCTTGCATCGTTTGACGGCGGAGAAATGCGACGCGCTCGTGAAAATTCCGATGCGCGGGCGAATCGAATCTTTGAACGTATCGGTCGCCGCGGGCGTTATACTTTACGAAGCAGTCAGACAACGGAAAAATATCTAAAAACTAAAATATGTTTTGCCCAAAATGTGGAATTCAAAACCCGGAAACGGGAAAGTTTTGTCGGAGCTGCGGAACGGATTTGAGTCCGGTTTCCGAGGCTCTGGCTGCCGGAAAATCAAACAATAAAATGGCAGGAGTCGGGATTTCGATTCAGCCGATGGATGCCTGGACGGGAAAAGAAAAACCCGTCAGTTGGCAGAGTATGATTTCGACCACGTTCGTCGGTTTGGCGTTCCTGACAATCTCGATTATTTTAGCCGTAACGGGCGCGGCGAACGCGAGCCGCTGGTGGTTTTGGATGCTGATTCCCGCCTTTGCGATGATTGGGACGGGCGTGGCGCAATACATTCAACTGAAAAAAAACGAGCAGAAATTCATTTCGCCGCCCGCAGCGGAAAACGCCAAACCATTAATTCAAACTGCTAACACTTCGCTGCCGCCGATTCAAACCGATTACATCGCGCCCGAATCGCGCTACAAAACCGGCGACCTCGTTCCGCCGAGCGTGACCGACAACACGACCAGACATCTGGAAATGAATTCGGAAGGCGAAACGATGACTTTGCCGAAGCCGAAGTTAGATTGATTTGCCATCATCTGTTCCTGAATGGGTAACGACTAATCAATAACAGATGACAAACGAATTTATTTTCTCACTGAAACTCTCGCGCTTCCGGCGTTGCCGTTAGCATCAAAAACTCTCAAAGTAATTGTGTATTCGCCTGCCGTTTTCAAAGGAACTTCCAAAGTATAACGCTCGCGCTGTCCGTCGGAAATACCGTCGTCGGCGTAAACTTCCTGCCAATCGCCGCCGTTGACGCTGTATTCGGCTCGCTGCAGACGGCTCGACGAATCAGTCGCTTCAAACACGACGCGCGTTTTGTCGCCGACGTTTTGAGCCGCTCCGACGGCGGCGACAACCGGCGCGGCACTGTCAATATCAATCGGCTCGCTAATGCGCTCGCCCGACAGAGCCTGCGCGGTCGGATTCGACGGCGAATCGTTTGCCGTGACCTTGAAAACATACCGCCCGTCAGCCAAAGCCAAACCGTCAATGGTCAGAAAATTTTCACGCAAAGCATCGCGCAGCAATTTAAAATTCGCCTCGCTCACTTCGCGGTAATAAACGGCATATTCAAGCCGGTCGCCGTTACGGTCTTCCGCCGTCCATTGCAGAGCGCGGGCGGCGCGTTGATAAACCCGGCGCGGCGGAATGTTGGCGATTGGCGGCAGCCCGAAAACGGTCGGGTCAATGCCGGAATTTTCGATATTCGGGTCAATCTGAATCGGCGGATTGGCAATCAACCCGACGTTGGTCGGCAGAATTTGAATTGAGAGAATTTCCGGCGCGATGTTTCTGGGCAGATAAGCGACGCTGACTTCATTTAATGTTGCCGGGTTTTTAAGAATCGCCCGCCATTGCAGAAATCTCGCGGTCGGGCTTGAAACTTGCGCTCCTTTTGAATCGGCGTAATTCACGCTCCAATCGCTCCACGTTTCGTTCGGCTTTTCGGTGTTTCCGCTTCTGGTTTGCAGAACGACGTTTCCGTCCGCCCGCCACCAGATTCTTCCCCAATCGGCACTCGCCTTCGCGCTTAAAATTGACGATTCGTAGATGCCTTCAGCAACTCGCTCGCCGCCGAAACGAAAGAGTTTTCCCTGATTGCTGGAAGCGGCGAAAAGATTGCCGCCGTGTGTGAAAATGGTCGAAATCTGACCTTCATTCGATTGCAGAACGAGCCGTTCGCGCCCGTCGTTTTCGACGCTGTAAATTCTGCCTTTGTCGGAAGTTCCGATGAGAACGCCGTTTCCGGTCAAATGTGCGTAAATCGAAAATGCCGTGACGGTCGGCGAGTTCCAAATCACATCGCTCGCGCCGTCGGCGGCGATTCGATAAACGACCGATTTCGCCGTCGTCAAATCGTATCGGCTTTTCGGCGCTGGTTCGGGCAAAGCGGCGGGCGAGTCGGTTGGCGCGTTTGTATTTTCGGGCGCGGGCGGCGGTTTCGGCGCGGCGGTCGTTTCGCTGAGTGCCAGCGCGTAAATTGAATTATCCTTGCCGACGACGATTTGATGAATTTCTCTGAGCGGCGAATCGAGCAGCGCGAACAATTTTCCGTCGGGCGAGATTCGCAAAACCAAGCCGCCGCCGTCGCTTCCCGCGTAGAGATTGCCCGAAGTGTCGGCGGCGAGCGTGATGATGTGCGTTTCGCTCGTATCGAACAATAGAGAAGTTTCCGGTTTCTGATTTGCCGTTCTGACGCGATAAATTTTTCCGTTCTCGCCCGTGCCGACGGCTAAACCTCCGTCGCTCAAAACCGCCAGCGACCAGATGTATTTTTCCTTCGGCTCAAAGAATACTTCCGCCGCGCCGTTGGCTGAAATCCGGTAAACTTTTCCGTCGGGCGAAGTCGCCGCGAACAACTCGCCGGCTTTGCCGACTGCCAGCGCCGAAACATTCAACTCGTTCAAATCGGCGAACATTGCGCCTTTGCCGCTCGCGTCAACGCGGTAAATTCTGCCGTCGCTGCCTGTTCCCAAAAAGACATTGCCCGTTTGGTCAACTGCGCTCGACCAAACGTATGGCTGCTCGGTCTTGAAAACTTCCGACAGCTTCGGCGCGAGCGTAATCGCGCCCGTGTCGCTTATCGAAACGCCTTTCGATTCGCCCTTCAAAATGTCGGCGCGGGTGTTTGTTGACCAGACGGCAGGTTCGCTTGCCGACAAATCGAAGACGCTTAAAACTACTACAAAGAACAATCCGATAAATTTTTTCATTTGCTATTTTCTGAGTTTTTTTTCAGATAAACTAAACTTTCTTCGCCGTCGAAAAATTCAATACCGCGACGGACGAAACCGATTTTGTTCAAAACTCTCTGCGAGGCGATGTTCGCCAGATCGGTCAAAGCGATTATTTCACGAAACTGCAATTTCTCGAAACCGTATTTCAGACACGCCGCCGCTGCTTCGGTCGCCAAACCTTTGCCCCAAAATGCGCGCGCCAGCAGATAGCCGAGTTCAATTTCTTTAGTTCCGTGCGGACGCGCAAAGCCGCAACTTCCGACGATTTCCGAATTGTCTTTCGACAAAACCGCCCAACGGCAAAACCCGTTTTCATTTTGATAATTCACCGCCCAGCGCAAAAATTCGTTCGCCTGTTTTCGGTTTTCGTAAGGCTTGCCCGTGCCAATATATCGCATCACATCCGCATCGCTGCAAATCGCAAACAGCGCGGCTTCATCGTCGAACGTCCACGCCCGCAAAATTAATCGTTCGGTTTCGAGAATTTTCGTCATAATTACGCGCCGACGTATCTGGCGTAAAGCGAACGTGCGATTGAAACATCGTCCGTGCCGGAAACAATGGCGCGGGCATCGCGGAAAACAGTCAATTCAAATTCGCCGACGCTGAAACGCACCAAAAATTCGTTTTGTTTCACCGCGCCGAGATTTCTCAGCCGTTCGGCAAGCATTTGTAAATTTAAATCGGTTGGTTTTGGCGCGGCAATTTGGACGGCGTTGCGCCCGCACAAAACGGCGGAAAATTCCGCCGCGTCAGCGTCGAGAAATTCAAATCGTTTCTGCCCGCAGGCGACGCAATCGGCGATGGGCGCGCCTAATTTGATTTTGCGCCAATCGCTACGCCAAACGTCAATCTGCATTAACGATTTGTGCAGCGCGTCCGTGTTTCCCGTTAAAATTTTTAACGCCTCGGTTGTTTGAACGGCGGAGATCGAATTGATAATCGGCTGAATCACGCCAGCCGTGTCGCACGTCGGCGACGTTCCGGCATCGGGCATAGTTTCAAAGATACAGCGCAGGCAAGGCGTTCGCTGTGGCTGAACGGTCATCGTCGCGCCATAAGATGAAACCGCCGCGCCGTAAATCCAAATCTTGTTGTGCTTGACGCAGGCATCATTCACCAAATAGCGCGTTTGAAAATTATCCGTGCCGTCAAGAATCAAATCGCAATCGCCGATGAGACTTTCGATGTTTGAGAGATTAATATCAGCGACGACGGCTTCCGATTCAATTTCCGAATTGATTTGCGCCAAACGGTTTTTAGCCGCAATCGCTTTCGGAATTCTGTCTTTCGCGTCAGACTCGCTGAACAAAGTTTGTCGCTGCAAATTTGAAAACTCGACAAAATCACGGTCAACGATTCGCAAAAAACCGACACCGGCGCGGGCGAGAGTTTCCGCGTGCGCCGCGCCCAAAGCTCCGCAGCCGACAATCAAAACGCGCGCGCTTAAAAGTTTTTCCTGTCCGCTTATTCCAATTTCGTTAAAGAGAATTTGCCGGCTGTATCGGTTGTTCACAGGAAAAGAATATCAAATTTTAATCAAATAAAAAGCGCACGAACTCGCGCACGGCGACGCTTGAGAGCGAATCCCAATCATTTAACCTCGGTCGCTCGAAATCGCTGTGCCGATGGGCGGCGAGTTTGAACTGTTCGGCGCGAAGGCTGCTTCGTTCGGTTTCGATTTGCAGTTTTTCTTTTTGTCTGGCGCGGTCCAAGCCGCCTTGCCGGACGAACTCGATGATGCGCGGCAATTCTTCCGCGTCGAACCACGCCCCGTGCTGTTTGCAGAGGTCAATAACCACGCCGGAAGAGCGGGCAAAATTGCTGCGGTTCATCAGTTGGCGGCAATCGGGACACGGCACGTAATTGACCTTAACCGGAGTTTTATTTTCAGCGGCAGACGGTTTAGTGTGGATAACACTCAATACTGCCGCCTGACTTTCACGGCTGGCACAGACGGTTTCAAAAGTTTCGGCATCAGCCCATAAGCCGCTGCACTTTTCACATTCGCGTAAACTTATTTCCGAAATCTGAATCGAATTTAGTTTAATCCGGCAGCGCGGGCAATCGCCGGAGTTTTCACCGGAAATTATTTGCGGGGCGACTGCTTTTGCGCCGCAGTGCGAACAGTGTCGGCTGCCTCGAAACATCAAACCGAAACACGACGGACACGCCATAGTTTTAAGGCGAGAGTTACAGAATCGGCATTGTGCCGCGTCGCTGGAAACAGCCGCGCCGCAATTCGGGCAGTTAAGAGTTTCGATTTTCATAGATTTTGATTGAAATTAGGTTTGAAGTTTGTGAAGCGCGGCGCGGCTCATTTCTTTCATCGGCGCATCGAGCGTCGTCCAAGTTTTTGACTGCGCCATCGCTTGTGAAATCAACATTGCCAGCCCGCCGACGGTCGGCACATTGACGCTTTTGGCTTCGCGCAGAAAGCGCGTTTCAAAAGGATTATAAACCAAATCATAAACGAGGTGAACATTTTTTATTTGTTCGGCTGTGGCGGGCGTTTCGTTTTCAGTCTTGCCGAAGGTTCCGAGCGGAGTGGCATTGACGACGATGTTAAAAGAATTGAAGTCTGAAGTTTGAAAGTTTAATTCGTCAAATGATGCACCGAATTCATCGGCTAAAACTTTCGCCTTTGCCGCGTCGCGGGCAAAAATCGTAACATCCGCCGCTTCTTTTTTGAGCGCGTAAATACAAGCCCGCGCCGCGCCGCCGTTTCCCAAAATCGCTACGCGAACATTTTTTAATTCACTGTAAGCCGTTTTCAAAGGCTCGATAAAACCTGCCGCGTCCGTATTCGAGCCGTAAAATTTACCGTCAACTATTTTCACTGTGTTGACCGCGCCGATTTTTCGGGCGGTTTCGTCTATCGAATCCAGATGTTTGATAATCGTTTGCTTGTGCGGAATCGTCACGGAAAAGCCTTTGAAATTCAATTCGATTTCGCGCGTTTCCGGCTTAACCATTCGCCGCATAAATTCGTCTAAATCATTTACCTGAAAGGGAACGAAAACGGCATCCAGATTATGAAACTTAAACGCCGCGTTGTGAATATAGGGCGATATTGAAATGCTCGTATTACTTCCTAAAATACCGTAAATTTCCGTGTCTTTGTTTAACTCCTTAACGCGGTAAACTTCAATCAAATCTTTCGCTGAAACTTGTCCCGGCGCGGTTTCTTTGCCGGATTCAAACGCGGCATAAGTCATAAATGCGCCGTGCGCCAAGCCTAAAATACGCGTCCATTTCCCGGCTTCGCCCATTGCAATTGGAATTAAATTTACATTTTCACGTCTTGCTCGTTCGAGCAGTTTCCAAACAGCTAAACCATCTGCCGCGTCGTTTGCCTGAACCGCAAATTTCAAAACATCAGCGTTCTTTGCCTTTAAATTTTCGTAAATTTCTTCAAGATTTTCAGGAACAGAATCAAAATCGTGGTGTGAACAGACAATCTTTTCAAACAGCCAATGCGAAACCGTTTCTACCATATCCAATTCGGCATCAGCCCAATTTGTGCAAAAATCATAACCCGAACACCAGAAACGCTCGCGCTCCGCGACGCTTAATTCGCGCTTGCCGCCTTGTTCCTTTGGGCGAAAAGTTAAAAGCAAAGGTTTCTCATTCTTAAGAACGCAGGTTTTCTCCAGTGCGTTTACAAGTTCGTCTGCGTCCAAACAATCAAAGCGCAACTCAACTACATCGGCAAATTGTTCGGCGCGATGGGTAAGTTCGATAAATTCGTCAGCGGTTTCGGCACACACCGAAACGCAGATTTTTCCGTCGTTCATTTGCTTGAACTGCTGCTGCGAAGATTGATTAAAAACGTCAGGGCGACGATTATCAAAATGTTCACACTGACGGCTGCGGCGGCGACGATTAAGGTTTGCCCGCTTTGTTTGACGGCGATTGCCGTCAATGCCCACGCGATTGCCAGCGGGTAAAAAACATTATTGAGCCTGAAGCGGATAATTATCCCCAATGCCGTCGCCGCTAAAACCAAAGCCGCGCCGATTCGGACGGCAGCCGTGTCGGAAACCTGCACTTTTGAATAAACCAGAGCGATTGCAGCATTCACAATCGCCGCCGCCGTCACCCAACCGAAATAAAGGCTGAAAGGGAATTTTGCCAGCCAAAATTCGCTTATGGTTTCGGTCGTTTTCAATTCGACATTGATAAAGGCGAGCGTTCCGAGCAGCAGAAAAATCATCGCCGTCGCTGCCAAAATCGCTTCCTGATGCCAGAAATAAAGCCACGCGCAATTTGCCGCGCAGCTTACAATATAAACAGTGCGAACGCGGCGAAATCGTTCGGCGTTTTTCGGCAAAACCTGA